>DASPXL010000211.1:0-6602 GCA_035637375.1 Burkholderiales bacterium | reverse complement strand
GGCGACGCCGAAAGCAGCATCCAGTCGGACCGGTACACCCCCGCTTCATCGTCGTCTTCGTTTTCCACCTGGCGCAGCTCGAGCGAAAGCGCCAGCGCCGCCTGCTGCACCACCGGCACCAGGTCGAGGTAGCGGTTGGAGATATGCACGGCGAGGATGCCGCCGCGCCTGAGATGGCGCAGGTAGGTGCCGAACGCTTCCACCGTGAGCAGGTGCACCGGGATGGCGTCGCTCGAGAAGGCATCGAGCGCGAGGACGTCGAAATTCTGATCGGGCTCGCGCTCGAGCGACAGGCGCGCGTCGCCGAGCGCGACTTCCACCTGCGCGCGGCAGTCCGCGAGGAAGCTGAACTCGGAGCGGGCGAGCTCGACCACCTTGGGGTTGATGTCGTAGAAGCGGAACGCGTCGCCCGGTCTGCCGTAGGCGGCGAGCGTCCCTGCGCCCAGTCCGACGACGCCCACGCGCAAGGACCCGCGCTCGCCCGAGTCGAGGAGGGCGAGCCCGATGCCCGATCCCTTTCCGTAGTAGCTCGTCGGCCAGTCGCGTCGGTCGGCTTCCAGAAACTGCTTGCCGTGGATGATGGTGCCGTGGGAGAGCACCCGCATGGCTTCCGGCCCTTCGCCCGTATCGCGCACGTTGAGCACGCCGTAGAAATTGCGTGCGGTGACGCGCGAATCGGCGGAGTTTTCTGCGTAGGTCCGCACGAGCGCGACGCCGAGCGCGACGGTGAGGGCGAGGAAAACGAGCCGGGAGGCCGCCCCCCAACGCCCGTGGAGCAGGCTCGAGCGGTCCCGCAAGAGCGCCGCTCCCACGAGCAGGCACAGCGCGAACATGCCGATCGGCAGCTCGTACAAGTCGTCGAAAACCGACGGCGCGGCGAGGCCCACCAGCACGCCGCCCAGAGCGCCGCCCAAGGCGAGCATCAGATAGAAACCGGTGAGGTAGCGCGGATCGGGCTTGGAGCGCGCAAGCTCCCCGTGACACACCATGCACGCCGCGAAGAGCGTCGCCGAGTAGAGCGGGATCAGGGTCCAGATGCTCGGATTGGACTGGGTCAGCGTCGCGCACACCGCGGCGAGGCCCGCGCCGAGCAGAGGCAGAAACAGCCACCGCCGGTACCAGCCCGAAGCTTCGAAACAGAGCACGAAGCTCAGAAGGTAGAGCGCGAGAGGCAGCACCCAAAGAAACGGAATCGCGGCGATATTGAGCGTCATATGGCCGGTGAAGGCGAGCAGAAGCACCGATGCGCAAGCCGCAAGCGCCGCCCACAGCGCCTGCAGGCCCGGCCCGGGCTTGTCCGATTGTTCGTGGGAGGCCAACTGCGCCTCGGAGTCCCTGCCGCGCCAGGCAAGCGATGCGCAAGGAAGCGCAAACAGCACGAAGCCCGCGGACCAGATCGCGGTCTGCCGGCCCAGCGCGAGCAGCGGCTCGACCGCCAGGGGATAGGAAACCAGCGCGAGCATCGAGCCGAGGTTGGAGAGCGCGAAGAGGCGATAGGGTGCGGCGCCAGGGTGCGCGCGCGCGTACCAGGCCTGCACCAGGGGGCCCGTGGTGGAGAGCACGAAGTAGGGCAGGCCGACGCTCGTCGCAAGCAGGCCTAGTATTCGCCACGTGGGGTCGCCGCCGCCCTCCGGCTTCCAGGCGGCGCTCGCCGCGAGCGGCAGCGTCGCCGCCGCGACAGCGAGGAGCGCGATGTGGATGAAGCGCCGCGCGGGGAGGCCAAACCGGACGTAAGCGTGCGAATACACGTAGCCCGCCAGCAGCAGCACCTGGAAAAACAGCATGCAGATCGTCCACACGGCGGCGGTGCCGCCGAACCACGGCAGGATGATCTTCGCGATGAGCGGCTGCACTTGGAACAGCAGAAAGGCGCTCAGAAAAATCGTGGCTGCGTACAAGATCATGGCAGAGGCGTGAGGAAAGGAGGCGGGGCGCGGGAGGCGCAGGAGAATTGGGCCGCGGCGGTCAGAACGTGCCGGGGTAGATGCCGCCGTCGATCAGGAAATTCTGGCCGGTGATATAGGAGGCCTGCGCGCTGCACAGATAGGCGCACAGCTCGCCGAACTCCTCGGGGGTTCCGAACCGGCCTGCGGGAATCGCTTTTTCCATGTCGCGTTTGACCTCTTCCACGGTCTTGCCTTTTTCCTTCGCGATAAAGTCGGTGTTGCTCTTCAGCCGGTCGGTCCAGAAGCGCCCGGGGAGGAGATTATTGATCGTCACGTTGTGCGCGACCGTCTGGCGCGCGAGGCCGGCGACGAAGCCGGTGAGGCCGCTGCGCGCGCCGTTCGATAGCGCGAGCTCCGCGATCGGGGCCTTTACCGCGCTCGAAGTGATATTGACGATGCGCCCGAAGCGCCGCAAAACCATGCCGTCCACCGTGGCCCGGATCAGCTCGATCGGCGTGAGCATGTTGGCGCTCACCGCGCGCAGCCAGTCCTCCCGCGAGAATTTGCGGAAATCCCCGGGCGGCGGGCCGCCGGCGTTGGTGACGAGAATGTCCGGGTTCGGGCAGGCGGCGAGCGCCGCAGCGCGGCCTTCCTCGCTCGTGATGTCGGCGGCGACGATCGCGACCGTCGCTCCGGTCGCGGCGCGGATTTCGCCGGCGGTCTCCTCCAGCGCTTCGCGTTGGCGGGCGATAAGGGTCACGCGGCAGCCTTCGCGCGCGAGCGCCGCGGCGCATCCCCGGCCGAGTCCCTTGCTTGCGCCGCATACGAGCGCGGTCTTGCCATGAATACCCAGATCCACGAGGCGATCTCCCGATCGGTTATCTTGCAGAGCGAAGCGTCAGCAGTGGTTCGGTCGCTTTGAGTTTGTTTTGGCTTCGCGCGCGGATCGAATGATAAAATTATAAGCGTTCCTTGACCTCGAAAACGCGCCGCACGCATGTCAGGACATTCGAGATGGGCGAACATCCGCCACAAGAAAGCCGCGGCGGATGAAAAGAAAGGCAAGACCTTCACGCGGCTGATCAGGGAAGTCACCGTCGCCGCGCGCCTGGGCGGGGCCGATCCGGCGATGAATCCGCGGTTGCGCCTTGCGATCGACAAGGCGTACGACGCGAACATGCCCAAGGACACCATCGAGCGCGCGGCGAAGCGCGGCGCCGGCGGCCTAGAGGGCGTCACCTACGAGGAGATCCGCTACGAGGGCTACGGGCCGGGCGGGGCGGCGGTGATGGTGGATTGCATGACCGACAACCGCACCCGCACCGTGGCGGAGGTGCGCCACGCATTCACCAAGAACGGCGGCAACCTCGGCACCGACGGCTCGGTGGCCTTCCTTTTCAAGCACTGCGGCCAATTCGTCTTCGCTCCCGGGACGAGCGAGGACAAGGTGATGGAGGCGGCGCTCGACGCGGGCGCCGAAGACGTGGTCAAGAACGACGACGGCTCGGTGGAAGTGATCTGCGCACCGGAGGATTTCGTCGCCGTGAGGGACCGCCTCGCCAAGGCCGGGTTGAAGCCCGAGCTCGCCGAAATCACCATGAAGCCGACCGCGGAAAATCTGCTGAAGGGCGACGAAGGAGCGCGGATGCAGAGGCTGCTCGATGCCCTGGAAAGCATCGACGACGTGCAGAATGTATACACCACGGCGGTGATCGACCAGTAGGGACAAGGACCGAACGAGAATCCTTGATCCTCGATCTTACCGGATCGCGCTCCGTCCTTCGTCCTTGAAGCAGACACCTTCTATTCACAGGAGAACCTGCATGAACTCTACGACACTCCAGCTGCTGGCGGCCCCGCTGGCCCTCGCCATTGCCACCCCCGCACTGGCCGCCGGGAAGGCGAGCGCCCCCTCCCCCTGGCTGAATTCCCGGATCACGCAGTCCGCGCTCAAGTCCGGCCATGTCACGGCCAACGGGGTGAGCTACTACTATCAGGTGCATGGCAAAGGCGGCCGCCGGCGGGCCGAGCCCTTGTTGCTCCTCCATGGGGGCCTCGGGCAGATCGAGATGTTTGGCCCCAGCCTCACGGCATTGGCCAAAGGCCGCCAGGTCATTGGCGTCGACTTGCAGGGCCACGGCCGTAGTTCGCTGGGGGACCGCGAGATCAGCCTGGTCGAGATGGGCGATGACATGGCCACCGTTCTCAAGTCGCTGGGTTACTCGAAAGTCGACGTGATGGGTTACTCCATGGGTGGCGGTGTCGCGTTCCAGCTGGCCGTACAGCATCCGGAGAGGGTGCGGCGGCTGGTGCTGGTGTCCGCCGGATTCTCGCAGGACGGCTTCTATCCCGAGATGCTGCCCATGCAGGCGGCGGTGGGCGCGGCGATGGCGGAGCAGATGAAGGGCACGCCGATGTATGAATCATACATGGCGCTTTCGCCGCGTCCGCAGGATTTTCCCAAGCTTCTCGATCGCATGGGCGCGCTGATGCGCAAGCCCTACGACTGGTCGGACGACGTCAAGAAGCTCACGATGCCGACGCTGCTGGTTTTCGGGGACAGCGACATGTTCCGGCCGGAACATGTGGTGAAGTTCTATCAGTTGCTGGGCGGTGGGTTGAAGGACGCCGGCTGGCAGCGCGAGCACATGGCCGGGAATCGGCTCGCGATACTGCCGGATGTTACGCACTATGAGATGGGGTTGGCGCCGGCGTTGGCGGCGACGGTTATTCCGTTCTTGGACAAGGCGGAGAAGAAATAGCGGAAGCGGCTCGTTTGGCTATTCCTCACCCTCTTGATTAGAAGGAACGAGAATCCTTGATCGTTGATCCTCTATCCTGAATAATCTCCGAATGCCGGCCTCGACCGTTAGGATCCTGGGCATCGACCCGGGTTTGCGAGTGACCGGGTTCGGCATCATCGAGAGAAAAGGCGCCAGTCTTACCTACATCGCCAGCGGCTGCGTCAGATCCGGCAACGCTGACCTGTCCGATCGCTTGAAAACTATCCTCGGAGGCTTGCGGGAAATCATCGGCGAGCACCGACCCCAGCAAGTTGCGCTGGAGAAAGTCTTCGTCAACGTCAATCCCGCCTCCACGCTCGCGCTCGGTCAGGCGCGCGGCACGGCGATTTGCGCCGCGGTGGACGCGGGATTGCCGGTCGCCGAGTACACGGCCCTCCAGGTCAAGCAGGCCGTCGTCGGCAACGGCCACGCGAAAAAAGAGCAGGTCCAGGAAATGGTGAAGCGGCTGCTCGGGCTTGCCGGTGCGCCCTCGGCGGACGCCGCCGACGCGCTCGCGTGCGCCATTTGCCACGCGCACGGCGGACAGGGGCTGGGCAAGCTCGTTACGCGCGGCTTCCGCGTGAAGAGAGGCCGCCTCGTATGATTGGCAGGCTCGCGGGAACGCTTCTCGAGAAAAATCCGCCTCAGATCCTGGTCGAGGCGGGCGGAGTCGGCTACGAGGTCGAGGTGCCGATGAGCACTTTCTACAACCTGCCTGCGTCCGGGGAGCGCGTCACCCTGCTCACCCACCTCGTCGTGCGCGAGGATGCGCATCTGCTCTACGGCTTCGGAACCGAGGCGGAGCGCCGCGCCTTCCGGCAGTTGCTGAAGATCTCGGGCGTCGGCGCCCGCACCGCGCTCGCGGTGCTCTCGGGGCTGAGCGTCGCCGAGTTGATCGAAGCGGTCGCGATGCAGGAATCGGGGCGGCTCGTAAAGATCCCCGGCATCGGCAGGAAAACCGCCGAGCGGCTGCTGCTCGAGCTGAAGGGCAAGCTCGGCGCGGACGTCGTGAGCGGAGTCGCCGTCAACCGGCCCAAGCCCGTGGCGAGCGACGTCATGAACGCACTCCTTTCGCTCGGCTACAACGACAAGGAGGCGCAGCACGCTGTGAAGCAACTGTCAGAGGGCTTGTCGGTATCCGAGGGAATACGTCAGGCGCTGAAGTCGCTCGCCAAGAGCTAACCTCACGGGCTCCGGACAGCGGCCATGCAGCGGATTTGCCGCTTATTGTATTTTGTGACCAAACGGTGCAATTACTGCGATTCGCGTTGCAGCGGACAGCTCGTTTGAAGCGGCAGCATCTAAGCTCAACTTAGCTTGCTTATTAAAGGTTATGTCTGTATCCTTTAATTTGAATGCACCTAAGTAAAGCAAGCTTTACTTGTTAAGTGCCGACCGCCACCGCTAACCCTCGCCTCGGAACTTACCTCACCACCAGTACCGCAGGCGAGAATGTGCGGGCATTCGTTCCGCCTGCGCTTCCGCCCGATCCCCCGCTCAACATCAGTCCCGAGCTGCACGACCTGCTCGAAAAAGCGAACCGCGGGCTCGGACGCCTTGACGGTGTGGCGCGCCTGTTCCCCGATCCGGATCTGTTTCTTTACATGTATGTCCGAAAGGAGGCGCTGCTTTCCTCGCAGATCGAGGGCACACAATCGTCGTTCTCCGATCTGCTGCTCTTCGAGAACAAGGAAGTCCCCGGGGTTCCGATCGACGATGTCGAAGAAGTCTCCAACTACGTCGCCGCGATGAACCACGGCCTTGAGCGCTTACGCGGAGGTTTTCCCTTGTCGCTGCGGCTCCTCAAGGAAATACACAGGATTCTCCTGTCGAAAGGGCGCGGCAGCACCAAGGCGCCGGGGGAATTTCGGACTTCCCAGAACTGGATCGGCGGATCGCGCCCCGGCAACGCGGTCTTCGTGCCGCCGCCGCC
>DASPXL010000210.1:0-1869 GCA_035637375.1 Burkholderiales bacterium | reverse complement strand
CGCCGCGCAGGACCTCGACCGCCTGGCCGATGAGCGTGAACGGCACCGAATAGCGATTGGTCTCGAAGCTGACGAGATAATCCTCGGCCACGACCCGCGGCTGCCGGGCCTCCAGGCGGAAGCCGGGGTGCCCGGCGGTGTCGACCAGATGGCGTTGCTCCTCGACGAAGCGATCAATCGGGCGCTCGTGCGTGGTGCCATGGATGCGCTGATCGGCGATCTCGGTCATCCACTGCCGAAGCTGCTCGTCGAAGTCGACGTCGTCGACGAACCTCCGCCCCGGCAGGAAGTTGCGGCGGAAGTATTTCACCCCGGACTCGACTTTGCCCTTCGTCTGGGCGCGATAGGGCTGACACAGCCGCGGCTCGAAGCCCCAATAGTCGGCGAAGCTTCGAAAGGTCGCGTTCCACAGGATCCGCCCCTCCGCCGTGCCCTGGCAGACGGTGCGCGGTCGGTCGTAGAGATGCTCGTGCGTGTGGCCGCCAAAATACTCGAACGCGCGCTCGTGTGCCTCCAGGAACTGCGGCAGGGCCTCGGTGAGGCAGGGCTGGTAGTAACTCCGTCGGCTGAAGCCGAGCGTGAGCACGAAGATGTGCCGCACGGCGCTCGTGTGGCGGAAGGGCACCCGCGCCTGGCCCCAATCGATCTGGCTCTGCCGCCCCGGCGGCGTCTCGAACCGGATGAGCGCCCGCTCGGCCGCCAACCGCAGGGCGCGCAGGGGGCGGACGAAGAGCTTCACCGTCTCGTAGCTGCCTTGATAGCCGCGCTGGCGGAGCTCCTGAAACAGGATCTGCGCCGAGTAATCGACCTGCTCGGCGCGCTCCCGCAGATACTCAGCGTGCGGTGTCAGCAGCGTGTCCGGCCGCGCCGGCCGGTGATACGGCTGCCACGCTGTATCGCGCAGGCAGCGTCGGACGGTCTTGCGATCCAGATCCAAGCGGCGCGCAATCTCGGCGATCGGCACCCGCTCGGCGACCCACAGGCGGCGCATCTCCTCCCACCTCTCCCGGCGGACCATCGGCACCTCCTCGCAGAGAGTGACCTCTGCGCCGATGGTCGCGGCCGGCCTCTCCATCTCGGTCGACATTTCGACTCCCTCCTCTTGAGGAGGGTGGGGAAATTTCAGTTACCACAGGTGGGGAGTTTTGCATTACCGCTGACAGGCAGTAGATCTGCTCGTAGATGGTCTTGGGCGCGCCAGGGAGGTTGGTCACGACGAACCGGGGATTGTTCTTGGGGTCGCGCCCCGGATGCCGGACGACCTCGGCCTTGATGATCACGCGGCGCCGGCGCTTCCATGTCTTGGCGGCGTAGCGCGTCGCCCCGTAAAGATGCTCGGTCTGACCGGTCGCCTTGGAGCGCATCCGGGCCTGGCCCATCACGCGCCGGGCCCGCGTCTCCAACCGGGCGTTGCTCGCCATCGCCACGACGTACTCGACCGCCTGGGCCTCGAGGAACGCGACCATCGTGGGGGTGGCGAAGCCCCCATCGAGGCGCACCCGGATCGTGGGCCCACGAAACGCCGCGCGCAGGTGCCGAATCAGGCGCCGCAAGAGCCCGCGGGCCCCAAGGCCGGCCGGCGCGTTGCCGGGGCGCAGCACGGCGGCGACGGCATATTGCTCGGCCTCGGCGTCGAACGTCACCGTGGCCACTACCGGCAGATAGCACCAGGTGTCGTAGTGGCCGTTGAAGAAGGTGAACTCTTGCTGGCCGTGGGTGGGATCGTCCGTGGGATCGAGGTCGATCGTGATACGGCGGGCCCGACCCCGGAGTCGCCGCCGATGGTGCGCGATGACCGTCTCGGCCAGGACGTGCCCCATCGCGAGCAGCTCGCGCCACCCCACGGCATTCTCGAACCGCGAGAGCGTG
>DASPXL010000209.1:0-4649 GCA_035637375.1 Burkholderiales bacterium | reverse complement strand
TTCTGGTCGATTTCGTCGTAGAGATACATCAGCGTCTAGAGGGCGAGCTTGCCGCCGATCAAGATCAACATCCCGGCGAGCGCGGTGCGCAGCAGCCGTTCCGGGATCTTCTGGCTGAGCGCGCTGCCGAGCCAGATTCCGGGCAGCGAGCCGATGAGAAGGGCGACGAGAAGTTGCCAGTCGACGGCGCCTGCCGCCGCGTGGCCGAGTCCAGCGACGAGCGTCAACGGCACGGCATGGGCGATGTCGGCGCCGACGATGCGCGCGGCTGCGAGGCCCGGGTAAAGGAAGAAAAGCGCCGTGACCCCGAGCGCACCCGCACCCACCGAGGACGCGGTGACCAGCACGCCGAGAATCGCCCCGACGATCATCGTGCGCCGCGCGGTGGACGCTTCTTCGGCCTGGGCGATGGCACGCCGCGCCGCGCGGGCATGCAGCTTTTCCCTGAAGAGCAGCGCGCCCGCGGTGAGGATCAGCGCGACACCGAGCGCCACGCTCACGATCGCCGAAAGCTTGCCGTGATCGGGCACGAATAGATGCAGCAGCAGCAGCGTGACGGCGGAGGCCGGGACGCTGCCGGCAGCGAGTCGGCCGACGATTTTCCAGTCGACGTTGCCGCGGCGCGCGTGCGCCCAGGCGCCGCCCGTCTTGGTCAACGCGGCGAAAAGCAGGTCCGTTCCCACTGCAGTCACGGGCGCAACCCCGAATACGAGTACGAGCAGCGGCGTCATCAGCGAACCGCCGCCGACGCCGGTGAGGCCGACGATCGCGCCGACCGCAAAACCTGAAAGCGTATAGAGCCAATCCATCTGTTTTTTTCGTCAGAGAAGGGCATCGTAGCGCTTCCACCTAATACCTCAAAAGACTTTCGTGTTAGAATTTAATAACCGAAATATATTATATAAGTCCGTGAATTTTCAACAATTGCGCTACGTCCGGGAGACCGTAAGGCAGGGCCTGAATCTCACCGAGGCGGCGAAGAAGCTCCACACTTCCCAGCCCGGGGTGTCCAAGCAGATCCGCGAGCTCGAAAACGAGCTCGGCGTGGAGATTTTCGTGCGCCACGGCAAGCGCATCATCGCCCTGACCGAGCCGGGCAAGGCGGTGGTCGAGGTCGTCGAACATCTGCTGCAAGAAGCAGAAAACCTGAAACAGGTCGGGCGCGAATTCCGCGACCAGGCGGCAGGCACGCTCACCATCGCCACGACCCACACGCAAGCGCGCTATTCGCTGCCCAAAGTGGTGAGCGCGTTCAAGCGGCGCTATCCGAAAGTGCACCTCACGCTCAAGCAGGGCAACCCGCCGCAGCTCGCCGAGATGGTCGTCGCCGGGGAGGCCGATATCGCGATCGCCACCGAAGCGCTCGATCAGTATCCGAAGCTGCTCGCGCTCCCCGGCTATCAATGGCAGCACTGCGTGGTCGTGCCCGAGAATCATCCGCTCCTCGGAGAAAAGCGCGCGACCCTCGAGATGCTCGCCCGGTACCCGATCGTCACCTACGATCCGGCGTTTGCCGGGCGCAGCCACATCGACGAGGCGTTCCGGGCGCAGGGCCTCGCGCCCGACATCGTGCTCTCGGCGGTCGACTCCGACGTGATCAAGACCTACGTCGAGCTGGGTCACGGAATCGGCATCATCGCCGCGGTGGCCTTCGACGAAAAGCGCGACCGGCACTTGCGCGCGGTCGCCGCCGGGCATCTGTTCGGCACGATGACCACGCGCGTCGCCGTGCGCCGCGGCGCCGCGCTGCGAGGCTTCGCCTACGTCTTTATCGAGCTGTTCTCGCCGCAGCTCACGCGCAAGCTCATCGACACCGCGCTCGCGGGCAAAGGCGAGATGTACGAGCTTTAGTCGTTCGCGGGCGCTCCACGGCCCATTGCGCCGCAGGGACCGCAGCGGCCGCGCGGGCCGGCGCGATGGAACGCTTCGCCGCGCCGGCCGGCTAATCTCCGGTCGGCGCGATGCGGAACGCCATCACCGAAGACACGGCGTTGAGCGCTTCGGAAAGCTGGCGGGTATTGCCGCGGTCGGGCGAGTGGATCACCATGTGGTATTCGAAAATCTTGCCCTCGCCCGTGACGCTGTAGTTCATGTTGGCCACGGCAAACCCCTTCCCTTCCACCATCGCGCGCAGCTCGGCTTCGGGCAGGGCGGCATTTCGAAGAAACCCCACCGTAAGGTTGGCGTAGAACTCGATCGGCATTTTGCGCTCGATCCAGCGGAACACCGAGAGCACGATGAGCGTCATCGCCGTGGCGATGCCCGCGGGGAAGTAGAAGCCGACCCCGATCAGGATCCCGATCGCCGCGGTGATCCAGATCGACGCGGCGGTGGTCAGCCCGCGCACGGTCAAGCCCTCCTTCATGATCACGCCCGCGCCGAGGAAACCGATGCCGGTCATGATCCCCTGCGCCATCCGTGTCGGGTCGATCGTGACGCGCTCGAGGAACGCCGCCTCGAACCACTTGACGTGATAGACGGTGAGAATCATCAATACGCTCGAGGCAACGCAGACCAGCGCGTGCGTGCGAAAGCCCGCGGGGCGGCCGTGGTAGCTGCGTTCCAGGCCGATGATCCCCCCCGCCGCCAGTGCGATCAGCAGGTGCAGCGCCATCTCGCCGTATTCGTTGCTCCAGATCGAATTCACCGCCATGCTCCGGGAATGGCGTCCATCAGCGTGAAATTAATACCGGTAATGGTCGGACTTGTAAGGGCCCGCCTTCGACACCCCGATGTAGCGCGCCTGCGCGTCGCTGAGCTCGGTGAGCATTGCGCCGAGCTTTTTCAGTTGCAGCCGCGCCACTTTCTCGTCGAGGTGCTTGGGCAGCACGTACACGCCGATCGGGTACCTGCTCGAGCTCTTCTGCGCTTCCGTCCAGAGCTCGATCTGGGCGAGGGTCTGGTTGGCGAACGACGAGCTCATCACGTAGGAAGGGTGCCCGGTCGCGCAGCCGAGGTTCACCAGCCGCCCTTCGGCGAGCAGGATGATGCGCTTGCCGTCCGGAAAAATGACGTGATCGACCTGCGGCTTGATGTTTTCCCATTTGTATTTCTTCAGGCCCGCCACGTCGATCTCGTTGTCGAAGTGGCCGATGTTGCACACGATCGCCTGGTTTTTCATCTTCTTCATGTGCTCGTCGGTGATCACGTGGAAGTTGCCGGTGGCGGTGACGAAGATGTCCGCCTTGTCGCAGGCGTAGCCCATGGTGACCACGCGGTAGCCCTCCATCGAGGCCTGCAGCGCGCAGATGGGGTCGATCTCGGTGACCCAGACCTGCGCCGACAGCGCGCGCAGCGCCTGCGCGCTGCCCTTGCCGACGTCGCCGTAGCCGCACACCACCGCGACCTTGCCCGCGATCATCACGTCGGTCGCGCGCTTGATGCCGTCGACCAGCGACTCGCGGCAGCCGTAGAGGTTGTCGAACTTGGACTTCGTCACCGAGTCGTTGACGTTGATCGCGGGGAACTTCAGCCGGCCCTCCTTCGCCATCTGGTAGAGCCGCTTGACGCCGGTGGTGGTCTCCTCGGTGACGCCCTTGATCTGGGCGATGCGCCTGGAATACCAGCCCGGCTGCGCGGCCAGGCGCTTCCTGATCGCGGCGAAGAGCGCCGTTTCCTCCTCGCTCGACGGATGGGCGAGGACCGCGGGCTCCGACTCGGCCTTCGCGCCGAGATGAAGCAGCAGCGTCGCGTCGCCGCCGTCATCCAGGATCATGTTGGCGAACTTATTCTCCGGCCATTCGAAGATCTTGTGGGTGAATTCCCAGTACTCTTCGAGCGACTCGCCTTTGTAGGCGAATACCGGAGTGCCTCCGGCCGCGATCGCGGCGGCGGCGTGGTCCTGAGTCGAGTAAATGTTGCACGAGGCCCAGCGCACCTCCGCCCCGAGCGCCTGCAGCGTCTCGATCAGCACCGCCGTCTGGATGGTCATGTGGAGCGAGCCCGCGACGCGCGCGCCGCGCAGCGGCTGGATCGCCGCGTACTCCTCGCGGATCGCCATCAGGCCGGGCATCTCGGTCTCGGCGATGGCGATCTCCTTGCGTCCCCAATCGGCGAGCGCAAGGTCTGCGACCCTGTAATCGGTGAAATTCTTCGCTTGGGGTACGGCGCTCATCACGCGCTCCTTTCAGTTTCGAAAAAAGTTCGTGAGCGCCGTTGCCGTATCGACACCCCAAGCCTGGCAAGCCTGACGACCCGTTGCAACGCTCCTTGGGGAGGGGCGAAATTATACCGCAACCGGCGCATCCGATTACCGAATGAAGAAGCCCGGCGCACGGCCGGCTTTGGGTTCCAGGATCGATCCGCTAAGGAAGCTTTGAATAACCCCCGATTTCGTCATTCCCGCGGCCTTTAGCACCCGCGAAAGCGGGTGGGGAATCCGGGAATTTCAGCCGCTTGCTGGATGCCCGCTTTCGCGGGCATGACGTTAATCAGAGCTTCCCTAGGCGGCGACTGCTGCGCCTCTCTTCACGCCCGCGTCCGCGGCAAGCGCCACCGCCTTGTCGGTCGCCTCCCAGGTGAACTCGGGCTCGTCGCGGCCGAAGTGGCCGTAGGCGGCGGTTTTTTCGTAGATGGGACGCAGCAGGTCGAGCATCTGGATGATGCCCTTCGGGCGCAGGTCGAAATGCTTCTGCACCAGTTCGGAGAGC
>DASPXL010000208.1:0-3361 GCA_035637375.1 Burkholderiales bacterium | reverse complement strand
CAACAAGGTGTCCTCGGCCGTGCACCTGCGCTTCGACATCCGCGCCTCCTCGCTCCCCGAGCATTGGAAGGCGCGGCTCCTCGGCTCGCGCGATCAGCGCATCACGCGGGACGGCGTCCTCGTCATCAAGGCGCAGCAGCAACGCAGCCTGGAGCGCAACCGCGAAGAGGCGCTCGCGCGTCTGCGCGAGCTCGTCGCGCGCGCGGCAGCCGTGCCGCGTCAACGCAGGCCGACCCGGCCGACCCGGAGCTCGCAGAAAAAGCGCCTCGAAAGCAAGACCAGGCGCGGACAGGTCAAGAAGCTGCGAGGCAGGATCCGCTCCGCCGCCGACTGAAAAATCCCGGGTCGCCGCCGGCGCGGAGCGTCGCGCTCGCTGGTGCTCCAACTGCTCCTGCTGCTGCAGCCACTCGGCTTGTCTTCGACTATAGTTTGCGCTAGCGTTGCTCCCGCACCCGCTCGGCCCCGGCGTCGACAGACGCACCCATCAACGCGATTCGTTCCGGAGGAAGCAATGACACGCATACTCACCAGGCTTGCGCTTGCCGCAGGCGTCTCGCTGCCGATCGCGGCAACGGCCGCCGAGTACATGGAGAAGACCCCGTTCCAGCTCTCGCGGGCGTTCTCGCCGGGAGTCATCACCGACGGCGGCAGGATCGTCTGGGTCGCCGGGCAGACTGCGACGCGCGACAACGACGGCAGGGACATCGCCAACAATTTCGAGGCGCAGGTGAAGCAGGTGTTCTCGCAGATCGACCAGGTCCTGAAGCGCGCCGGCGGAAGCCTCGCCAACGTCGTGCAGATGACCGTCTTCATCAAGGAGTCGCGCTACGGCGACCGCTTCGTCGAGATGCGCAAGGACATGTTCCAGAACGGCAACTACCCGGGGAGCGCGCTCATCACCGTGACCAACTTCGCGCGCCCGGGAATCGAGATCGAGATCCAGTCCGTGGGCGTGATCGGCGACCGCTGCTCGGGCGACCGTCCCTGCTCGGCCGAAGGCCAGGCGAAGAAGAAATAGCTCCGGCGCGGCAGCACACCGGCCTCGCGCACCGTGTCGCGCGTCGTACTTTTCCCGCTTGTCCTGATTTTTACGCTCGCCGCGTTCACGGTTCCGGGCGCGCATGCGCAAGACAGGCAGGCCGCCAACCGCGAGATCTATCTTTACCAGGGCGCCGACCGTGCGCAGAGGCTCGTCTCGCAGGCAAAGAAGGAAGGCTCTCTCAGCCTGTACTCCACGATGACCCCGGAGGACGCGGGCCCGCTCCTCGCGGCCTTCGAGAAAAAATACGGCATCAAGGTCGCGATGTGGCGCGCGATCAACCAGAAGCTGGTGCAGCGCGCCCTCGCCGAGGCGCGCGCCGGCAAGTACCCGGTCGACGCATACGAGGGCAGCGGGCACGGCATGGAAATCCTGCACCGCGAAGGGCTGCTCGAAAAATTCTGGAGCCCCGCGTTCGGCGACATCCCGCCCGAGGCGTTTCCGCGCCACGGCTATTACGCCCCGGATAATCTCCTGTTCTTCGTCATGGGCTACAACACGAAGCTGGTGAAGCCGGAGGACGTCCCCGGGACTTATGAAGAACTGCTGCAGCCGAGATGGAGCGGCAACCTGGGGATCGAGGCCTCCGACATCATGTGGTTCGCGGCGGTGGCCAAGGCCATGGGCGAGGCGAGGGGCCTCGCCTACTTCGAGAAGCTGGCGGGGATGAAGCCGCAGATACGCAGCGGCCATACGCTCATGACCGAGCTCGTGGCCGCGGGCGAGATCCCGGTCGTATTGACGCTCTACAATCAGGCGGTGGACAAATTGAAGGAGCGGGGCGCGCCGATCGACTGGAAACCCCTGCCGCCGGCGTTCGGCCGCGCCGACGGCATCGCCCTGGCGAAACAGGCGCCGCATCCGCACGCGGCGCTGCTCTTCGCGGATTTCGTGCTATCGCCCGAAGGCCAGCGCATCATCAAGGCCGCGAGCCGCGTTCCGGTCAATCGCACGGTCGACAGCTCGTTCCAGAAATTCGATTTCCGCATCATCGATCTGAGCACGCTGGTCGACGAGTGGGACACCTGGGAAAGACGCTGGCAGACGCTGTTCCTGAAGGGAATGAAATAGGAACATGGCGCACGGCCCGCAAAAGCTGCGCTTCGGCGGGGACTGCGAGGGCTTTCTGCAATTGCCCCGCGGCGAGGCGCCCGCCGGCGCGGTGGTCATCCTGCACGAGCGCTATGGGTTGGTGCAGCACACGCTCGACCTCGCGCAGCGCCTTGCGCGGGACGGCTACGTGGCGCTCGCGCCCGATCTTTTCTCGCGCTGGCGGGGCGACCGGGAGGCGCTGCGCCGCGGAGAGGCGCGCGTGACGCTGCCCGACCCGGAGATCGCCGCCGTCATCGATCATGCGCTCGATTCCCTGAAGACCCACCCGCGCGTCGCGCCCTCGCGCATCGCGCTGATGGGCGTGTGCCAGAGCGGGCGCTACCCGATCGTGGTCGGAAGCCGGCGGCGCGATCTCGCCGCCTGCGTGGTGTTCTACGGCGCCTCGCAGCAGCGAGACTGGAACGTATCCGAGCTGCAGCCCCAGCCGATGCAGGAGATGATGCGCCGGCTCGCCGCGCCGGCGCTGTTCGTGTTCGGCGAGCGCGATCATACGATCTCGCTCGCCGATGTCCGCCGCACGCGCGATGCGCTGGAGGAGGGCCGCTGCAGCTACCGCATGAAAGTATTCCGGGACATGCCCCACGGCTGGCTCAACGACACCATGCCCGGGCGCTACCGCGCCAAAGAAGCGGGCGAGGCCTGGGGCGTGCTGCTCGAGTTTCTCGCCGAGGTTTTCTCCGGGACCTGGCCTGGGAAGGGCCAGGTGCGCTGGGAGTTCGAAGGCGCGAGCGCGGCGGATTACGACTTCGCTAAGAACGTGAGGCTGGAATGAGCGCCCCCGAACGCTTGGACCCGGCCCGCACGGCGCTGCTCTTCTTCGACATGCTGAACGGGCATGTCAGGAAGGACGACGCGGCGACCAAAGCGCGCTATGCGCCGGTGATCGCCGCCGCCGTGCGCCTGCTGGAAGCGGCGCGGCGCTCAGGGCTCGTGGTGATGTACGCCGCCGCGCACCACCGGCCGGACAACGCCACCTCCGCTCAACTCCTCACCGACACCGACAACCGCCTGCGGCCGCTTGCCGCGGACGCGCCGCGCGGATTCAAGCCCGTGGTCGCCGCGGGCACCTGGGAGGCGCAGGTGATCGACGAACTCAAGCCGCAGCCGCAGGATTACATGGTCCCCAAGTTCCGCTGGAGCGCGTTCCACCAGACCTACCTGGACCTCGCGCTGCGCAGCCGCAATATCGACACGCTGGTGATCTCGGGC
>DASPXL010000207.1:0-1923 GCA_035637375.1 Burkholderiales bacterium | reverse complement strand
TCCACGTGTTTTTCTTCGACCAGCTGGATCAATTTCCGCTTGGACAACACTACATATGTGAGGTTGAGCCGCGCGAACTCGATCTGCTGCGGCAGCGGCCGCTGCAGGAGGCCGGGCCTCTTCACGCCGTCGTAGCCGGTCCAATCCTCGGCGAGCCGCTCGTTGAACCAGTCGTAGAGCGGCCGGTGGTCCTCGAACTCGAGCGTGCAGATCGAGTGCGTGATGTTCTCGAGGGCGTCCGACACGCCGTGCGCCCAGTCGTAGGTGGGATAGATGCACCACGTGTCGCCGGTGCGGTGATGCGCGGCGTGGCGGATGCGGTACATCGCCGGGTCGCGCAGGTTGATGTTGGGCGAGGCCATGTCGATCTTCGCGCGCAGCACGTGCTCGCCGTCGGCGAACTTGCCCAGGCGCATTTCGCGCAGCAGCTTCAGGTTCTCCGCGACCGGGCGCTCGCGGTAGGGGCTGTTCTTGCCGGCTTCCGTGAGCGTGCCGCGCAGTCTGCGCATCTGCTCGGCCGAGAGGCTGTCGACGTAGGCGTGGCCGCGGTGCACGAGCTCCTCGGCGAACTGGTAGAGGTATTCGAAGTAGTCCGAGGCGTGGTACTCGTGATCGCCCCAGTCGAAACCGAGCCACCTCACCGCGTCGCGGATGGAATCGACATATTCCTCCTCTTCCTTCGCGGGGTTGGTGTCGTCGAACCTCAGGTGGCACACGCCGCCGTAGTCGTGCGCGAGGCCGAAGTTGAGGCAGATCGATTTCGCGTGGCCGTAGTGGAGATATCCGTTCGGCTCCGGCGGAAAGCGCGTGCGGATCTTCGCCGGATCGGGCGGCGCGCGCTCGACCGAGAGCGCGGAGCCGGGCTTGCCGTTCCACCTGCGCCTTGCGAACTTGCCCGCCATCAGATCGGCCTCGACGATCTGGCGGATGAAGTTCGAGTGCGAGGCTTCTTGCGGCGGTTTTTTGGCGGGGGCGGACATCGCGCGATTTTACCCCAGCGCCCGACTCGAACTTCCCTCCTGCTCGATTTGGTGCGTCACCTTCGCTGCAACGCCTGTCTGGCGCGGTTTTCCAAGGCGGCGCCCTGCGACCCTGGTTTCGCTGGTGGTAGAATGAATCCGTTGCTTATTTCCGTGGAGAAAGTCGTGCCGGAGCATGCCGCGCTCACGAAAGCAGATCAAGCCCGCCTGGCCCGCTTGGCTCGCGAAGCAGGTTGCGACGCCGCCGACATCTTGCGCGACGTATTGCGTGATGGATTTGACTACACTGAATACAAGGTGAGATCCGTCAACGAAGGGCTTGCCGACCTTTCCGCCGGGCGAACGCTCACATTGGACCAGCTCAAATCGGGCTTGGAACGCCGCCGCGCTGAACGTGGCAGGACGCGTCGCGAAGCCGCTTAGCTTCGCCAGGCGCTTCGAGCAGGACCTGAAGCGCATCGAAGCCTGGTATCTCAAAACCGCCGATGAGCGGGTGGCAGACGCCGCCGCAGCGCTGATCACGATCAAAGAGTAGGCTTACTCCCTCGGCAGGGGAAAGAGGAGCGCGCGCATGGGGTCGATTCGCAGGTCCGAGCTCGATGGCGCGGTGAACGCGGGAATCCTGAGCGCAGCACAGGCCGACCGGCTGGTCGTGTTCCTCGCCGGCAAAGCGGCGGCTGTCGCGCCCGGCGGCGCCGAGCCCCGCTTCTCTTTCGTTCACGTGCTCTACTACCTCGGCGGCATGATCGCGATCGGCGCGATGTCGCTCTTCATGACGCTCGGCTGGAACGCGCTCGGCGGTTGGGGCGGGTTCGTCACCGCGGTCCTCTACGCGATGCTCGCGCTTTCGCTCACGCACTGGTTCCTCGAGAGGAAGCAGCTCGAGATTCCGGCGGGGATCACGGCGACGCTCGCGGTGGTGACGGTGCCGCTCGCGATTTTC
>DASPXL010000206.1:0-1754 GCA_035637375.1 Burkholderiales bacterium | reverse complement strand
CGATCGCCGAGCATTTCGACTGGGTGCACTCGCTCGACCGCGCGAAAATCGCGGAGCGCCTCTCGCAGGCGCGCCGGCCCGGAGAGGCCGACCTGCAGGTGTGCATCCAGGTCAACGTTTCGGGCGAGGCGACCAAGAGCGGCGTCGCGCCCGGCGATCTGGCGCCGCTTGCAAAGCAGGTCGCGGTGCTTCCGCGGCTCAAGCTGCGCGGCCTGATGGCGATCCCCGAGCCGACGCCGGATGAGAAACTGCGGCGCGCACGCTTCGCGCAGCTGCGCGAGCTGCGCGACCGGCTGAACCGCGAGGGCATTGTCATGGACACGCTCTCGATGGGCATGTCGGCCGATCTCGAAGCGGCGATCGCCGAGGGCGCGACCATGGTGCGCGTGGGCACGGCGATATTCGGAGAGAGAGCGGCGACATGAAGATCACATTCATCGGCGGCGGCAACATGGCCGACGCCCTCATCGGGGGGCTGCTGCGCAAGGATTTCCCGGTGCAGGACATTCGCGTGGTCGACACGAGCGCCGATGCGCGCCGCAAGATCGAGCAGAAGTACGGCGTCACCTGCTTCGACAAGGTGAAGGGCGCGGTGCGCGAGGACGACGTCGTCGTGTTCGCGGTGAAACCCCAGCACCTGCGCGAGGCGGCCTCGAAATCCGGGATCGCCGACAACGCCAACCTCGTCATCAGCATCGCCGCCGGGGTGCGCCTCGCCAACCTCTCGAAATGGCTGAAGGGACACACGCGCCTGGTGCGCGCGATGCCGAACACGCCCGCGCTGATCGGCGAGGGCGTCGCGGGCCTCTATCCGTTCTCGAAAGCGGTCACGCGCGAGGACCGCGAGCGGGCCGAGACCGTGCTCGGCGCGGTCGGGGCGACGGTGTGGATCACCGATGAGTCCCAGATGGACGCGGTCACCGCGATCTCGGGCAGCGGACCGGCCTACGTGTTCTATTTCATCGAGGCGGTGGAGGATGCGGCGCGCGAGCTGGGACTCCCGGTGCAGATCGCGCACCAGCTCGTGTTGAACACTTTCAGCGGCGCGGCCAAGCTCGCCGCGACGAGCCCCGACCCGGTCGCCGTGCTGCGCGAGCGCGTGACATCCAAGGGCGGCACCACCGAGCGGGCGCTCTCGAGCATGGCCAAGGACGAAGTGAAGCAGGCGATCATTCGCGCGATCCACGCGGCGAACGAGCGCGGCAGGGAAATGGGCGAAGAGCTGGGAAAAGAATGAACCACCGGGACCTCGATGTTTAGCCAGATCGCCGACCTCCTGATCCGGACCGCGTTCGGTTTCTTCGTCTACGCGCTGCTCCTGCGCTTCTACATGCAGTGGCTGAGGGCGCCGTTCCGCAACCCGGTGGGGCAGTTCGTGACCGCGCTCACCGACTGGGCGGTGCGGCCGGTGCGGCGCCTGATCCCGGGCCTGTTCGGCGTGGATCTCGCGAGCATCCTGATCGCCTGGTTCATCGAGGCGCTCTTGCTCGTCCTGCTCTACTGGCTGAAAGGGTTTTCCTTCGCCGGAGCGCCCGGCATAGCGGCGGGGCTGGTATTCACGATCGCCGCGATGGAGCTCCTGCGGGCTTCGCTCTATCTGCTGATCGGCGTGATCATCGTCCAGGTGATCATCAGCTGGGTCAATCCTTACGCGCCGCTCGCGCCGGTCTTCGATGCGCTCACCCGCCCTTTCTACGCTGTCTTCCGGCGCTTCGTCCCGCCGATCGGCAACGTGGACCTCTCGCCGCTGTTCG
>DASPXL010000205.1:0-3757 GCA_035637375.1 Burkholderiales bacterium | reverse complement strand
GTGGTCGAGATCATGAACGCCGCGAAGAAGCGCGAGATCCGCGGCATGTACATTATGGGCGAAAATCCGGCCATGTCGGATCCGGACGTGGACCATGCGCGCGAGGCGCTCGCCGCGCTCGACCACCTGGTCGTTCAGGACATCTTTCTCACCGAGACCGCGTATCTCGCGGACGTGATCCTGCCCGCCACCGCCTGGCCGGAAAAGGTCGGCACCGTCACCAACACCGACCGCATGGTGCAGCTCGGCCGCAAGGCGATCGAGCCTCCCGGCGAGGCGAAAGAGGATCTGTGGATCATCAACCAGCTCGCACGCCGCATGGGTCTGGACTGGAACTACGCGCATCCGCGCGAAGTATTCAACGAGATGCGCAAGGGCATGGACTCGATCGCGGGAATCACCTGGGAGCGCCTCGAGCGCGACTCCTCCGTCACTTACCCGTGCGAAAAGGAAGGCGATCCGGGGCAGCCGGTGGTGTTCGTCACGCATTTCCCGACCGCGACGGGGCGCGGCAAGTTCGTTCCCGCGGACATCATCCCCGCGGCCGAGCAACCGGATGCCGAATATCCCCTGGTGCTTATCACCGGACGGCAACTGGAGCACTGGCACACCGGCGCGATCACGCGCCGCGCCTCCGTCCTCGACTTCATCGAGCCGGAGCCCGTCGCCTCCTTCCATCCCCTCGATCTGGACAAGCTCGGGGCGAAACCGGGCGACGTGGTCACCGTGGAGTCGCGCCGCGGGAAGATCTCGCTTTACGCGCGCGCGGACGACGGCACGCCGGCGGGCGCGGTGTTTATCCCGTTCTGTTACTACGAAGCGGCAGCCAATCTGCTTACGAACCCGGCGCTCGACCCGTTCGGAAAGATTCCCGAGTTCAAGTACTGTGCGGTGAAGGTGATCCGGGGCGGACCCGCGCCGAAGCATTCGAGCTTCGGCGGCGGAACGCTGCTCGCCGCGAGAGCGACCTGATCCCGCCCCAAGTTGACAACGCCCCGGAAACCGGGGCTTTTCAGTTTTTGCCATGCCGTTACGGCGGCAGCGGCATCTTGACCTCCGTCAATGTTCGCGCAATCGCGCCGCCTTTATAGTGTCTCGCCCACAAAACAGGATGCTGTCCCGCAGCACAAGGAGCAGTGAATGCCCTCCGACATCGAAATCGCACAGAAGGCAAAGCTCGAGCGCATCTCCAGGGTCGCGCTGTCGAAGCTCGGCATCCCCGAGGAGCACCTCGAGCCCTACGGGCATTACAAGGCCAAGGTTTCGCTGGAGTACCTCGACGGCCTGAAAGCCCGGCCCGGCGCCAAGCTGATTCTGGTGACGGCGATGACGCCCACTCCGGCGGGCGAGGGCAAGACGACCACGACGGTGGGGCTGGGCGACGCGCTCAACCATATCGGCAAGAAAGCCATGATCTGCCTGCGCGAGCCCTCGCTCGGGCCGGTCTTCGGCATGAAGGGCGGCGCCGCCGGCGGCGGCTACGCGCAGGTGGTGCCGATGGAAGACATCAACCTGCACTTCACCGGCGACTTCAACGCGATCGCGCTCGCCAACAACCTGCTCGCGGCGATGCTCGACAACCATATCCACCACGGGAACGAATTGGGGATCGACGTGCGCCGCATCGCCTGGAGGCGCGTGGTCGACATGAACGACCGGGCGCTGCGCGAGATCGTGGTGAGCCTCGGCGGCCCGGGGAACGGCTACCCGCGCCAGGACGGCTTCGACATCGTGGTCGCCTCCGAAGTGATGGCGATCTTCTGCCTGTCGACCTCGCTCGAGGACTTGAAGGAGCGCCTCGGCAAGATCGTGGTCGGATACACGCGCGAGCAGAAGCCCGTGCTCGCTCGCGACCTGCAGACCCACGGCGCGATGACCGTGCTCCTGAAGGACGCGATCAAACCGAACCTGGTTCAGACCCTGGAGAACAATCCCGCCTTTATCCACGGCGGGCCGTTCGCCAACATCGCGCACGGCTGCAACTCCGTGATCGCGACGAGCTCGGCGATGAAGCTGGTCGATTACGTCGTCACCGAAGCGGGCTTCGGCGCCGACCTCGGCGCGGAGAAGTTCATCGATATCAAGTGCCGCAAGTCGGGCTTGAGGCCGAGCGCGGCAGTCATCGTGGGCACGGTGCGCGCGCTGAAGTACCATGGCGGCGCGGACCTGAAGACGGTGAACCAGGAGAACATGGCTGCGCTGGAGCGGGGCATCGTCAACCTCGAGCGGCACGTCGAGAACGTGAGCAAGCACTATGGCATTCCCTGCGTGGTGTCGATCAACCGCTTCACCTACGATACACCGCGCGAGCACGACTTTATCAAGGCGAGAATGGCCAAGCTCGGCGTCCCGGCGGTCATAGCGACCCACTGGGGCGACGGCGGCCGCGGCGCCGCCGAGCTCGCCCGCATCGTCGTCGAGCTGTGCGAAACGAAGAACAGTTTCCGCTTCGTCTACGGCGAAAACGACTCGCTGTGGGAAAAGATCAGCGCGGTCGCGCAGCGCATTTACCGCGCCTCCGAGGTCACGGCCGATGCCAAAGTGCGCAACCAGATCAAGAAGCTGCAGGAGGAGGGCTACGGACACTATCCGGTGTGCGTCGCCAAGACGCAGTACTCCTTTTCGACCGACCCGCAACTGCGCGGCGCCCCTGAAAACCACGTGATCAACGTGCGCGAGGTGCGGCTCGCCGCGGGCGCCGAGTTCGTGGTGATGATCTGCGGCGACGTCCTGACCATGCCGGGGCTCCCCAAGGTGCCCTCGGCGGTCAAGATCGACATGGTCGGCGGAAAAGTCGTCGGCTTGTTCTGACCTCGAGAGAGCGGTGTATTGCTCTACGTAAGGTTGCAGACGGAGGGATTTCCTGAATGGACCAATTGCTGACGACGCAGTTCTGGCTGGGCCTCGGAACGATCATATGGGTGAACATCATCCTGTCCGGCGACAACGCCGTCGTGATCGCGCTCGCCGCGCGCTCGCTGCCCGAGCGCCAGCAGAAGCTCGCCATATTGTGGGGCGCAGCCGCCGCGGTGGTACTGCGGATCATCCTCACCATCGTCGCCGTGAAGCTGCTCGAGTTGCCGTTTCTCAAGCTCGCGGGAGCGGCGGCGCTGCTCTGGATCGCGGTTCAGCTGCTGATTACGGAGGACGACGGGGGCGGAGAAGTCGAGTCGAGTTCCCACCTGATCGGCGCGATCAAGACCATCCTGATCGCGGACCTGGTGATGAGCACCGACAACGTCATCGCGGTAGCCGCGGTCGCCAAGGACAGCATCGCGCTGCTCGTGCTGGGCCTCATCATCAGTATTCCGCTCGTGATCTTCGGCGCGACCATGCTGATGAAGCTCATGGAGCGCTATCCGATCATCATCACGCTCGGCGCAGCCATCCTCGGCTGGACCGCGGGTGAGATGGCGGTGACCGATCCGGCGATCGCCGAGTGGGTCAAGGCAAACATCGAATGGATGGAGTCACTCTACGTCGCGCCCGTCATCGGTGCGGCCGTGGTAGTCGTGGTCGGTAAATGGATCGCCGGGCGCAAGCAGCCGACGCCCGAGAACGAACAGGCCTAGCGCCGGCGGCGCGGACTTGATGTCAGTCAAGGGTGCCCCCGGGCTTTCTGGTAATAATGACCGCGCCACGAAGCATGCGTGGCGCGGAACAAAAAACTTCGCGCCCTGGGCGCGCAATATAATGTGCAGAATGCATAGAATATAGGGCAGACGCTGGGGAGCCTGACGCAGTTCTAAAGGAGGAG
>DASPXL010000204.1:0-6494 GCA_035637375.1 Burkholderiales bacterium | reverse complement strand
GCCGCCTCCGGCGACTCGGCCATCTTCGGCACCAGCGAAAATTCCGCGAAGCTGCGGTAGCCGAGCAGTTGCGCCTTTTCTTTCCGCAGGCGCAGCTCCCGCGCGATGATCGACGTGTTGTCGAATTCCGGTTTCCCGAATTCGCTCGCCCGCGTGACGTGCGCGCGATACAGCGTTTCCCGCAGGCCGCGATTCTCCGCGTATTGCATCACGGGCTCGTAAGAGGGCGCGTGCAGCGTGAACTTCCAAGCTTCTCGCCCGTCCTTGCGCGCCGCTTCTTTCGCCGCGTGCAGCACGTCCTCCGGGATACCGGCCAATTCTCCGAGGTCGGTGATCGACGCCGAAAACGCGTTGGTTGCGTCGAGGAGATTCTCGGAAAACTTCGCCTCGAGGGCCGCGAGTTCTTCCTGGATTTCGGCAAAGCGCCGCTTTTTCTCAGGGGTCAGCTCCGCTCCTCCCAGACGGTAATCGCGCAGGTCGTTCTCGACGCTCTTGCGCTGCGCCTGCGACAGGCCCTCGAAATCGCCCGAAGCGCGCAAAGCCTTGAATTTTTCGTACAGACCGAGGTTTTGCGCGAGCTCGGTCCGGTACTGAGTGACCTTGGGCAGACTGGCGTTGTAGGCAGCGCGGATCGCGGGGTTGTCGTCCACCGCGTGCAGGTGGGCGGCCATGCCCCAGGCGCGCGACAGCCGTTCATTGGCGTTTTCCAGCGGTTCGGCGAACTCGTCCCAGGACGCGGCCGTGCTCTCGTCTGCAAGCCGGGCGATCACGGCGCGGTTCTCGGCGAGGATCTGGTCGATTGCGGGGGCGACATGTTCCGGCTGGACCGAGCCGTAGCGCGGCAAACCGGAGAAATCGAGCAGCGGATTGACGTTCATTTTCACCGACCGCCTCAGGCCCTTTCGCTGGCCGCGGCGGAGCGCTCCGCCGACATGACCGTGTTCTCGAGCAACATTGCTATCGTCATGGGGCCGACCCCGCCCGGGACCGGCGTGATACACGAGGCGATTCCCAGCACGCCCTGGAAATCGACGTCGCCCGCGAGTTTTCCGTCCGGCAGCCGGTTGATGCCGACATCGATGACGGCGGCGCCGGGCTTGACCATCCCGGCCGTGACAAGCTTGGGCCTGCCTGCGGCCGCGACGAGAATGTCCCCCTGACGCGTCATCGCGCCCAGATCGGGCGTTCTGGAGTTGCAGATGGTGACGGTGGCGCCTTTCTGCAAGAGCAACAGCGCCATCGGCTTTCCGACGATGTTGCTGCGGCCGACCACGACCGCATGCCGGCCCTCCAGCGTGATCCCTTCGCGCTCGAGCAGCCTCATCACTCCGAGAGGAGTGCAAGGCACGAACCGCGGATTGCCTATGGCGAGCAGCCCCATGTTGGTCGGATGAAAGCCGTCGACATCCTTTGCCGGGGTTATGGTCTCGATCACCCGATCCACAGAGTACCCCTGTGGCAGCGGCAACTGCACGAGAATTCCGTGGACGCGGGCGTCGTTGTTGAGGATCCGAATGCGCCCCAGCAGCGCCGATTCGTCTGCGGCTTCGGGCAACTCGATGTGCTCGGAATGCAGGCCCGCTTCGCCGCAGGCTTTGATCTTGTTCTGCAGGTAGACCTTCGACGCGGCGTGATCTCCGACCTGCACCACGGCAAGGCCCGGACGCACGCCGCGTGCGGCGAGGGCCGCGACGCGCCGGATAAGCCCCTCTCGGAGCTCGCGCGCGATGGCGTTGCCGTCAAGGGTGCGGGTGTGCACGGGGAAAAAAGCGACGTGGCGAGCGCGGGAAAGGCGCGCATTCTAGCATCCCGGTTTTCGCGGCTGGGTCCGGTCCGGCCGCAAGCCGGTTTCTCTGATGGCGCGGAGTCTTTAATTGTATGATGCGAAGTATGGTTTCATGAAACGGAGCAAGCCTCCAATTGATCCGGTCGAGCCGGCGGGGTAAGCTTCAAGCCGCTCTTTCGCAAGTCCCGAACTCCAGCCCGAGCATTTGCAAACGAGGAAAGCTCATGTCTGCGCTGCCTGAATTTTCCGCCGCCAACGATCCCGATGCCCTTGAGACACAGGAGTGGCTCGATGCGCTGGAGTCGGTGCTTGAGCGCGAGGGCCCCGAGCGCGCCCGCTATCTGCTGGAAAAGCTCGTCGACAAGGCGCGTCGCTCGGGCGCTTACATTCCGTTCTCGCTCAATACCGCCTACCTCAACACGATTCCGCCGCACCTGGAGGAGCGCTCTCCAGGGGACCACGCGCTTGAGGAGCGCATCCGCTCTTTCTGCCGCTGGAACGCGATGGTCATGGTGGCAAAGGCGAACAAGTCCGACGATGAGCTGGGCGGGCACATCGCCAGTTTCGCCTCCGTCGGAACACTGTTCGGCATCGGCTTCAATCATTTCTGGCACGCGCCGCATGAAGGGCACGGGGGGGACCTCGTCTACTTCCAGGGACATTCATCGCCGGGCATCTACGCGCGCGCATTTCTCGAAGGCAGGCTCAGCGAGGAGCAGCTCCTGAACTTCCGCCGCGAAGTGGACGGCAAGGGGATTTCCTCCTATCCGCACCCCTGGCTTATGCCGGATTTCTGGCAGTTTCCCACGGTCTCGATGGGGCTAGGGCCGATCCAAGGCATCTACATGGCGAGGTTCCTGAAGTATCTGCACGCACGCGGGCTGGCGGATACGGGGAACCGCAAGGTGTGGGTGTTCTGCGGCGACGGCGAGATGGACGAACCTGAATCGCTCGGCGCGATCGGCTTGGCGGTGCGCGAAAAGCTCGACAACCTGATTTTCGTCGTCAACTGCAACCTGCAGCGCCTCGACGGCCCGGTGCGCGGCAACGGCAAGATCATCCAGGAGCTCGAAGCCGATTTCCGGGGGGCGGGCTGGAACGTCATCAAGCTCATCTGGGGTTCGTACTGGGACCCGCTCTTCGCGCGCGACCAGGAGGGGCGGCTGCTGCGCGTGATGGAGGAGACGGTCGACGGCGAATATCAGAACTACAAGGCGAACGACGGTGCCTTCGTGCGCAAGCATTTTTTCGGCAAGGACCCGAAGGTTCTCGAGATGGTTTCGCGCATGACCGATGAGGACATCTGGCGCCTCAACCGGGGCGGTCACGACCCGCACAAGATCTACGCTGCCTACGCGGCTGCGGTGAAGCACCAGGAACAGCCCACCGTGATCCTCGCCAAGACCATCAAGGGCTACGGTCTCGGCAAGCAGGGCCAGGCGAAAAATCCGACGCACCAGCTGAAGAAGCTCGATATCGCGACGATCCGCGAGATCCGAGATCACTTCAACGTCCCGATTCCGGACGACAAGCTCGAGGAGCTGCCCTTATATAAACCCAAGGATGACGATCCAGTTATGGTGTACCTGCACGAGCGCAGAAAGGCGCTCGGCGGCTACCTCCCGCAGCGCCGCCGCATCGTGGACAGCGCTCCCGCGGTTCCGCCCCTTGCGGCGTTCGAGCAGCAGCTGAAGGGCTCTGAAGGACGCGAGATCTCGACCACGATGGCGTTCGTGCGCATTCTCACCGCGCTCGTGCGCGACAAAAATCTCGGCAGGCACATCGTGCCCATCGTTCCCGACGAGGCGCGCACCTTCGGCATGGAGGGCATGTTCCGGCAGCTCGCGATCTACTCGTCGGAAGGCCAGAAGTACGAGCCGGTCGACCGCGACCAGGTGATGTATTACCGCGAGGACAAGGCCGGACAGATCATCGAGGAGGGCATCACCGAGGCAGGCGCGTTGTCTTCCTGGATCGCCGCGGCGACGTCCTACAGCCATTCGAACCTGGCGATGGCGCCGTTCTACATCTTCTATTCGATGTTCGGGATGCAGCGTATCGGCGATCTCGCCTGGGCCGCGGGGGACCAGCGCGCGCGCGGGTTTCTCCTTGGCGCAACCTCCGGCCGCACCACGCTGAACGGCGAGGGGCTGCAGCACGAGGACGGGCACAGCCACGTTCTCGCCTCGGTCATTCCCAATTGCGTTTCCTACGACCCCACGTTCGCCTATGAGCTCGCGGTGATCATTCAGGACGGGTTGCGCCGGATGCTCACCGACCAGGAGGACGTGTTCTATTACATCACCCTGATGAACGAGAACTACGAGCACCCGGCGATGCCGGCGGGCGCGGAGGAGGCGATCCTGAAGGGGATGCACCTCGTCCGGGAGGGGTCGAAGAAGAAGCAGCGCGTCCAGCTGATCGGCTCGGGGACGATCCTGCGCGAAGTCATCGCTGCAGGCGAGCTGCTCGAAGCCGACTGGGGTGTTGCCGCGGACGTCTGGAGCGCGACCAGCCTGACAGAGCTGCGCCGCGAAGGGCTCGCGGCCGATCGCTGGAACATGCTGCATCCCGAAGCGAAGCCGCGCGTTCCCCATGTGACCCGGTGCCTGGAAAAAAGCGCGGGCCCCGTCGTTGCGGCGACCGACTACATCAAGACGTTCGCCGATCAGATCCGGCCCTACGTTCCCGGCGACCGCATCTACAGAGTGCTCGGCACCGACGGATACGGCCGGTCGGATTCACGCGCCAGGCTGCGGCACTTCTTCGAGGTGAATCGGCATTTTGTGACGGTCGCGGCGCTCAAGGCGCTCGCCGATCGGGGCGAGGTCAAAGCCAAAGTCGTCGCCGACGCGATCAGGAAATACGGGATCGATCCCGAAAAGCCGAATCCCGTCGCAGTCTGACGGGGACCGCTCAGAGAATGGCCCTTACCGAGGTAAAGGTCCCCGACATCGGCGACTTCAAGGAAGTCGACGTCATCGAGGTCCTGGTCAAGCCGGGCGACGCGGTCCGAGAGGAACAGTCGCTCATCACGGTGGAATCGGACAAGGCGACGATGGAGATCCCTTCGCCCGCGACCGGCGTCGTGAAGGAACTGCGGGTCAAGACCGGCGACAAGGTTTCCCAAGGCAGTCCGATCCTGGTGCTTGAGGCGGCCGGCGCCGTCGCGAAAGGGCCTTCGCAGCGCGCCGCGCTTCCCGCGCCGGCGCCCCCGCGCCCCGCCCCGGCTGCGCCTGCCGCCCAAGTGCCGCCGCCCAGCAGGCCCGGGCCGGTGCTCTACGAAGCCGCGCCCGCCGCCGGCTCTACGCCGCACGCGAGTCCTTCGGTGCGCAAGTTCGCGCGCGAGCTGGGGGTCGATCTCGCAAGAGTAAAGGGGTCCGGCCCGAAGGGCCGCGTCACCCAGACCGACGTCCAGGAGTTCGTGAAGGGCATCATGCGGGGAGCGCCGGCGGGCCCCGCCGCGCGCGGCGGACTGAGCCTCGATCTCCCCGACTGGCCGCAGGTCGACTTCGCCAAGTTCGGGTCGATCGAAATCCGGGCGCTGTCGCGCATCCGGAAACTTGCGGGAGGGAATCTGCGCCGCAACTGGGTAGGGATCCCTCATGTCACCCAGCACGACGAGGCCGACATCACCGAGCTGGAAGCTTACCGCAAGGAGCAGGCGCAGGTCGCCGAAAAGCAGGGCTTCAAGCTCACCCCGCTCGCGTTCCTGGTGAAGGCTTGCGCCAACGCGCTCAAGCAGTTCCCGGATTTCAACGCGTCGCTCGACCGGACCGGCGAGAACCTGATCGTCAAGAAGTACTTCCACGTAGGCGTCGCGGTGGACACGCCGGAGGGGCTCGTGGTGCCGGTGATCCGCGACGCCGACCGCAAAGGCGTGTTCGACCTCGCGCGCGAGCTCGCCGAAATCTCCAAGCGGGCGCGGGAAAAGAAGCTCAAGCCCGACGATATGCGCGGAGGCACCTTCAGCATTTCCAGCCTCGGCGGCATCGGCGGCACGGGGTTCACGCCGATCATCAATGCGCCCGAGGTCGCGATCCTGGGCGTGTCCCGGTCCCAGGTGCGGCCGGTGTTCAAGGACGGGGCTTTCGTTCCGCGGCTGATTTTGCCCCTGTCGCTCGCCTACGATCACCGCGTCATCGACGGCGCCGCCGCGGCGCGCTTCACAACGTATCTCGCCTCGGTCTTGTCCGACTTCCGCCGGACCCTCCTGTGAGGCAGGGATGGGGCAGATAATCGAAGTCAAGGTTCCGGACATCGGCGACTTCAAGGACGTCGACGTCATCGAGGTCCTCGTCAAACCCGGCGACCGGGTGGAAAAGGAGGCCTCGCTCATCGCCCTCGAATCGGACAAGGCGACGATGGAGATCCCTTCTTCGCACCCGGGCGTAGTGAAGGAGCTGCGGCTCAAGGTCGGTGACAAGGTCTCCCAGGGTTCGGTGATATTGCTTCTCGAAGGGGAGAGCTCCGCAACCTCGCCTTCCAAGCCTTCTCCCGCCGCGGAAAAATCCGCGACGCCCGCGGCAGTGAAAGCTGCCGGCCCGGCTCCGGCGGCGGCGTACGCCGACTCGGCCGACTTCAGCTGCGACGTGGTGGTCCTCGGGGCGGGGCCCGGAGGCTATTCGGCGGCGTTTCGCGCCGCCGATCTCGGCATGAACACGGTTCTTGTAGAGCGCTATCCGACGCTCGGCGGCGTATGCCTCAA
>DASPXL010000203.1:0-13358 GCA_035637375.1 Burkholderiales bacterium | reverse complement strand
GATCCTGCGGGAAATCGTCCACGCGGATCACCTCGTCGCGCAGCTGCGCCGCGCGCTTGAGATTCGATCGTTCCTCGGCGGTGATCACGTTCGCCGCGGCAGCCGCCTGCGCGAGCTCCTCGGGCGCCTTGCCCTGGATCGCCCCCGACTTCTGCGCCGCGCGGATCTTCTGCTCGACCGCCTCGGCCTCGATCGCAGCCTCCAGCGCGGCTTCGAGACAGCCGAGCGGATCGGTCTCGCTCTTCGCAACATACGCTCCCGCCGTGAGCCGGTCGCGCGCGGCCGAAGGCGCGATCAGGATACGCGCCACTTCGTGTCCCAGCCGGTCGGAGGGCACCACGTAGTCGCGCCCGCGCGGGAAGATGATGCGGCGCAGGAACCACGCCACCAGCCGGCTCGGGTAGTTGGAGATCACGCCCTCGATCGCGTTCTGCGCCTTGAACATCGCGTCCCACACCGACCATTCGAGGAGCGGCAGGTCGGCGGCCTGCCTTCCCTGGCACTCGTAGCGCTTGAGCGCGGCCGAAACGAGATAGAGGCAGGAGAGCACGTCGCCCAGCCTCGCGGAGAGCTTCTCGCGGCGCTTCAGACCGCCGCCCAGCACCAGCATGGAGACGTCGGACAGGAAAGCGAACGCGGAGGAAAATCGCGTGACTTTCTGATAGTAACGGCGCGTCTCGGGCGCCACCTCATCGGGAACCGGCACCCACGCCGACGTAAAAAGTCCCATGACGAGCGCGCGCACGCCGTTCGATAGCGCGAAGCGCATGTGGCCGAAAAGGGCGGCGTCGAAATCGCGCACCGCCCTGGCGCGGTCGGGCTCGCGCGTCGCCTCGATCTCCTTCAGCACGAAGGGATGGCAGCGGATCGCTCCCTGGCCGAAGATGATGAGGCTGCGCGTCAGGATGTTGGCGCCCTCGACCGTGATCGCGATCGGCACCTGCTGGTACACGCGCCCCATGAAGTTGTTGGGCCCGAGGCAGATGCCCTTGCCGCCGAGGATATCCATCGCGTCGTTCACCACGCTGCGGCCGCGCTCGGTGAGATGGTACTTGGCGATGGCCGAGACGACCGAAGGCTTCTCGCCCAGGTCCACGGCCGAGACCGTGAGGATGCGCGCCGCCTCCATCATGTAGCAGTTGCCGCCCATGCGCGCAAGCGCCTCCTCGACGCCCTCGAACTTGCCGATCGCCGTCTTGAACTGGCTGCGAACCCGGGCATACGCGCCGGTCGCGCGCACCGCGAGCTTGCTGTAGCCGCAGGACGTCGAGGGCAGCGAAATCGAGCGGCCCGCGGCGAGGCTCTCCATCAGCATTCTCCACCCCTGGCCGGCCATCTTCGCCCCGCCGATGATCCAGTCGATCGGCATGAACACGTCCTTGCCCCGGTTGGGGCCGTTCTGGAACACCGCGTTCAGCGGAAAGTGGCGCCGTCCGATGTTGACGCCGGGCGTCGAGGTCGGCACCAGGGCGCAGGTGATGCCGATGTCCTCCCTGTCCCCGAGAAGGTGATCCGGATCGTACAGCCGGAACGCGAGGCCCAGCAGCGTCGCGACGGGTCCCAGCGTGATGTAGCGCTTCTCCCAGGTGACGCGCATGCCGAGCGTCTCCTTTCCTTCCCATGTGCCCTTGCACACGATTCCGGAATCGGGGATGGCGGCGGCGTCCGACCCGGCGTGCGGATGGGTGAGCGCGAAGCAGGGAATCTCGAGGCCCTTGGCGAGCCGCGGCAGATAATGGTTCTTCTGCTCCTCGGTGCCGTAGCGGTGCAGCAGCTCCGCCGGGCCGAGGGAATTCGGGACCATCACCGTCACGGCGGCCGCGCCGCAGCGCGTCGCAAGCTTGGTGACGACCTGCGAATGCGCGTAGGCGGAGAATTCCTTGCCGCCGTATTTCTTCGGGATGATCATCCCGAGAAAGCCCTTGTCCTTGATGAACTGCCAGACGTGCGGCGGCAGGTCCTGGTAGATCTGCGTGGTCTCCCAGTCGTTCGCCATGGCGCAGAGCTGCTCGGTCTCGTTGTCGAGGAACGAGAGCTCTTCGGCGCTCAGCTTCGGCGAGGGGAAGGCGAGGAACTTGCGCCAGTCCGGGTTTCCCGAGAACAGCTCCCCGTCCCACCACACCGTTCCGGCCTCGATCGCCTCGCGCTCGGTCTGCGACATCGGCGGCAGGATGGCCCGGTACCATGCGAGCAGCGGTCTCGCCACGAGCGCGCGGCGCAAAGGCGCAAGGCCGAGCAAAAGCCCGCAAGCGACGAGAACTGCCCCGAGCACGAGGAAGGCGTTCATCCAATACGCTCCGGCGCCGAGCCCGGCGAGCATTGCCACCGCGCCGGCGGCGAGCCACACCCATCCGGGTACATTCAGATACGCGAGCGCAAACGATACGGCGACGACTGCGACGATCCAGACAGCGAGGGACATGGGTGCTCCAGGATGTTCTAGGTGCAAATGCTTCAACGCAATATCTCATGATACGCCGCTCCGGCCGCCCGCGGCGCGGCGGCACGCAACGCGTGTCCGCACTTGCTCCGTCCGCGCCCGTCCCCATGTAACATGGCAATCCTCCATGGCCCACGATCACCGCAGCTTTGCCTTGCCCGCCCCGCTTAAGGATTCCGCCGCGCCGAAGCGGCGCAGCGAATGGCGCGCCCTCGGGATGCTGCTTCCCTATCTCTGGGAGTTCCGCTTCCGGGTGGCGGTCGCGCTCGCGTTCCTGATCGGCGCCAAGCTCGCCAACGTCGGCGTGCCGCTCATCCTGAAGGAAGTCGTCGACTCGCTCGACGCGCAGACCGCCGTTCTGGTCCTGCCCCTGGCGCTCCTCGCGGCCTACGGGATATTGCGTTTCTCGACGACGCTGTTCGCCGAGCTTCGCGACCTCGTGTTCGTGCGCGTCACGCAGCGCGCGATCCGCCGCGTCGCGCTCACCGTGTTCCGCTACATGCACAGCCTGTCCCTGCGCTTTCACCTGGAGCGGCAGACCGGCGGGGTGTCGCGCGACATCGAGCGCGGCACCCGCGGCATCTCGACGCTGCTGTCCTACATGCTGTTCTCGATCATCCCGGTGCTGCTCGAGTTCGGCCTGGTCGCGGCGATCCTGCTCGCCAAGTTCGACTGGCGCTTCGCGGCCGTGACCTTCGCGGCGGTGACTGTATACATGGTGTTCACGGTGTCGGTGACGGAATGGCGCATGGAGATCCGCCGCCGGGCGAACGAGCTGGATTCGAGGGCCAACACGCGCGCGATCGACAGCCTGATCAACTACGAGACGGTGAAGTACTTCAACAACGAGGAGTACGAGGCGCGCCGCTACGACGACAACCTGCAGAAGTACGAGTCGGCCGCCGTCAAGAACGAAGCCTCGCTCGGCCTCCTCAATATCGGCCAGAGCCTTATCATCGCGGTTGCAGTGACCGCGCTCATGGTCCTCGCCGCCGGGGGCGTCGTCGCGAAGACGCTGACCCTCGGCGATCTGGTGCTCGTCAACGGCCTCTTGATCCAGCTCTACATTCCGCTCAATTTCCTCGGCATGGTGTACCGCGAAATCAAGCAGGCGCTCGCCGACATGGACCGGATGTTCCGCCTCCTCACCCAGGACCGCGAGATCGAGGATCGCCCCGGGGCGAAGCCGCTGCCTCTCGGCGAGAGGGCGGGAATCGCGGCGGTGCGCTTCGAGCACGTCGATTTTTCCTACGATCCGAAGCGGCAGATCCTGTTCGACGTCTCGTTCGCGGTGCCCTCGGGCAGCAAGGTCGCCGTGGTGGGCCACAGCGGCTCGGGCAAATCGACGCTCGCGCGCCTCTTGTTTCGCTTCTACGAAGTCAACTCGGGCAGAGTGACGATCAACGGCGCCGACATCCGCGAGGTGGTGCAGACGTCCCTGCGCGCCGCGATCGGCATCGTGCCGCAGGACACGGTGCTGTTCAACGATACGATTCTCTACAACATCCACTACGGCAGGCCCGACGCGTCGCTCGAAGAGGTGATCGAAGCGGCAAAAGCCGCGCATATCCACGAATTCATCGAGAGCCTTCCCGAGAAGTACGAATCGCGCGTAGGCGAGCGGGGCCTGAAGCTCTCCGGCGGCGAGAAACAGCGCGTCGCTATCGCCCGCGCCGTCCTGAAAAATCCGGGCATCCTCATCTTCGACGAGGCGACCTCTGCGCTCGACTCGGAAACCGAGCAGGGCATCCAGGCCGAGCTCGACCGCATCGCCCGGGGGCGAACGACGCTGGTGATCGCTCACCGCCTTTCAACGGTGATGGACGCGGACCAGATTCTCGTTCTGGATCAAGGCCGTATCGTCGAGCGCGGAACGCACAGGGAGCTGCTGGAGCGCGACGGCGCGTACGCCCAGATGTGGGCGCTTCAGCAGCAGGAGGAGGCCGAGCAGGCGGCAGCAGCTTGAGAAGCTCGCGTCGGCCGCCGTGGCGTTGGCGCGGCCGGATCCGCGAGGCAGTGTGAGGTATTTGGCGTATCCTGTTATTTCCGTTGCAAATTATAGAAGGCAACGCTAGACTCCCCCGAACGCGAGAAAAGGGAGGACAGGTGAGGCTTATCCCGGCGATGCTGATCGTGCTGGCAGTCATCTCGATGCCGGTTTTCGCTCGCGGGCGCGGCGCCGCCGAAACGCAAGAGCCGTCGCTGAAATCGCAGGCGGCGCTGGTCGTCGACCAGGAATCGGGCGAGATCCTCCTCGGCAAGAACGCGCAATCCAAGCTGCCGATCGCCTCGCTCACCAAGCTCATGACGGCGATCGTTACGCTCGACGCCGAGCTCGATCCCGACGAACCGGTGACGATCGCCAAGGCGGATGTGGACAGGCTGCGCGGCTCGCATTCCCGCCTGCAGGTGGGCGCCACGCTCACGCGCGACGAGCTGCTGCACGTCGCGCTCATGGCCTCGGAAAACCGGGCCGCCTCGGCGCTCGCCGGCTCCTACCCCGGCGGCAAGGAGGCGTGCGTGCTGGCGATGAACCTCAAGGCCCAGCTGCTCGGGATGTCCGGAACGCGCTTCGAGGACGGAACGGGGCTTTCAAGCCGCAACGTTTCCACCGCGCAGGACCTGGCGAAGCTGGTGCGGGCCGCGCACGCGTATCCCAAGATCCGCGACTACACGACTTCGGCTTCCTACCAGGTCAAGATCGGGCGCCGCGCGATGCGCTTCGGCAACACCAACCGGCTGACGCGCAGCTCTCGCTGGGACATCGGCCTGTCCAAGACCGGCTACATCGCCGAGGCGGGGCGGTGCCTGGTCATGCAGGTGACGCTTGCCGGGCGTTCGATTATCATCGTGCTGCTCGATTCCTGGGGTAAATACACGCGTGTCGGCGACGCTACCCGAATACGTCAGTGGCTGGAGTTCGCCTCCGGCCGCTCCGGCCCACACCGCTTCCCGGGCGGCTTGCCGGCAGGGAGCGATGTCGCGTCGAACCAGGAACCGAGCGCTCAGCCGGGCTAGCTTCCGGATTCCGCCGACGGCATGAAACCCCAGCCCTCCCCTCAGCCCGCCGCGCCAGGGGTGGTGCGCTTCTACAACTTTCTTCCTCCCGGGAACAATTTTCTGGAGGAAGTGCTCGCGGGCCTCGCGCGCCCCCAAAAGAGCATCCCGCCGAAATACTTCTACGACGAGCAGGGCTGCCGGCTGTTCGAGGCGATCTGCGAGCTCCCCGAGTACTACCTGACTCGCGCCGAGACGGCGATCCTGCGCGCCTACCTCGCCGAGATCGCGCAATTCATCGGGCCCGACGCCCAGCTGATCGAGTTCGGCAGCGGCGCGCAGGCGAAAACGCGCATCCTGATCGAAGCGCTGCAGACCCTTCTGTACGTTCCGGTCGATATCGCCGAAGAGACGCTGCGCGCCTCATCCGGCGAGTTGGTGAAGTTGTTTCCTTTGCTGAACGTCGTCGGCATCTGCGCCGACTACACCCGGCCCCTGCGGCTGCCCGAGCTCGCCGGCGTGCCGATCCGCAGGAAGGCGATTTTCTTTCCGGGTTCCACGATCGGAAATTTCACCCCTGCGGAAGCGCTCGTTTTCCTCAAGCAGGCGCGCAGGACGGCGGGCGCGGGAGGCGTGCTGCTCATCGGCGTCGACCTCAAGAAAGACAAGACGACCCTGGATGCGGCCTACGCCGACTCCAAGGGCGTGACCGCGCGGTTCAACCTCAACCTGCTCGCGCGCATCAACCGCGAGCTCGGCGCGGATTTCCAGCCGAGCCGCTTCCGCCACCAGGCGTTTTACGATCCGATCATGGGCCGCGTCGAGATGCACCTGGAGAGCCTCGACTCGCAGCTCGTGCACATCGCCGGCCGGCGGTTCGAATTCGCTGCCGGCGAGACCCTCCACACTGAATTTTCCTGCAAGTATTCGATCGCCGACTTCCAGGAACTGGGCAAGCGGGCGGGGTTCACGCCCGAAAAAGTCTGGACCGACCCCGAGCAGCTGTTCAGCGTGCACGGGATGGTCGCGGCTTAAATCTTTTTCTCTCCTGCTGAGGTTCGCGCGCGGTGACCGCGTGGCTCAATCGTCGCCCGACCGATACGGGTACTTCTTCTGCCGATAGCCGCCGGATTTCGTGTTGTACTCGTAGAGGAACCCTGCGTCTCCCTCCGCGAGCTGTTCCAGCTTCGGGGGGAACGTGGAGCCCCGCGGAACCGTCAATGTCCACGGACCATGAATCGGCTGGGCCTTCACGGCGCGCTCACCTTCAAAAAAGAGAACGTAGTAGGAGCTCTCGCCCGTCTTGACGAGCGCGAGGGTGCTCTTGCGGTCGCGGCTCGCTGCGAAGGCGCACGGCATGCCGTCCTTCAAGCGCTCCAGCGACCAGGGCCCGTCCTTCTGGCTCGAGTCCGATTCGATCCGCGGCAGGACGATCGTACCGGCTGCAAGGTCCACCGCTCCCCTGCAGGTCCACGGCAGGAAGACGTCCTTCGAACGCACGGCCTTGAGCGGCCCGACTGGACGCGACCCCTCATCGGCCGTGGAGGCCGATGAGAGCGCGCAGAGCAATGGAACGAGCCAGGCGAGACGAGCTTTCATTCGGCATCTCCGGGGCGCTACCTGCAGTCCACCGTGCCCAGCGAGTCGGATCCGATGATCCCCGTCCCGTTCACGGTCTGCCCGCTGAGCGCGATCGAAGTGTTGCCGCACCGGACGTCAATCAATCCCGACGGTTCACTTGTTCTGTCGTTCGAGACGCGCGCACCACCCACATCAAATCTTCCTTTCGGATTTGGGTAAAAGTAAGACCCCTTTCGGGGCCTTTTGTAGGCTGGGGCGGCCGATTAACGTAGGGTCGCTCCCAGCAATGCTGCGTAAGATATCGCAAAGGCGATAGGAGTTCAATTGTTTTACGACGTATTATCCGATGTAATCTACATGCGTTCACACTCGGCCGAAGCGAACCTACCTAAGCTGTCTGAGGTCAGCGTCCCGCAGCACGCGTACATCTTGATTCTTCTCGTCCGCGTGCAAAAAGCCGTGCTCGACCAGATCGCCCAGATCGAAGCGGAGCTGCTTAGCGGTCGATATTTTTCTGGCGAGCAGCACGAGTTCGCTCTGCGTGAGGCGCTGCTTGCGGGGCAGCGCGAGCAGTATGTTGTTGACGTCACCGGGGACGTCCAGGATGAATAGCTCGTCGAACACTTCCTGGTAGGTGCGTATCATCGAGTCGTGGAGCGGGTTGGAAGGCGGGCGCCAAACGTTGCCGATCGCGACGCCGCTCGGCATGACCGCCCGGCGCACGGCTCGCAGGAATTCCTGCGTCGTCAAGTGGGCGGGCACGTCGTGGGCGCCGTAGGCATCGAGATAGATGATGTCGTAGTAGGGCTGCGGGACGTTCTCGATGAATCGCCGCCCGTCGCCGATGTGGACCCACATGCGCTCGTCCTCCCGGAAACCGAAGAACTTCTTTGCGACATCCACGACCTCGGGGTCGATTTCCGCCACGTCGATCGCGGCGCTCGGGTAGTGCCTGCGCAGGAACATGGGTAACGTCGCGCCACCGAGGCCGACGACGAGGATGCGGCGCGGTTCTTCGCACAGCGCGAGTCCAGCAATCGCGACCCGCGCATAGGGCAGCTCCAGGTGATCCGGATCGCCAGGTTTTACAACGCTCTGCCGCGCCCCGCCCCTTTCGAAAAGCAGGGTGCGCATGCCGTTTTGGTCTTCAGTGACGACTAGGGTGTTGTAGTGCGACGCTTTCTCGTAGATTACGGTTTGAGCCGCGCACGCCAGCACGCACGGGGCGATGACCGCAAAGAGTCCCGCACGGAGATACCGCCGACCCTTCATGGATCAGTGCTGCGACCGGTCGACGATGATGCGCTTGTAGAGGTCGTGCCACTTTTCGTAGTCGTCGATCGCCTCTTGCGCGTTGACGATCTTGACGGCCTGGCGCTCGCGCACCAGGCGCCGCACCGGCGTGTCGTAGTTCCTGTTCGCCGGCACGCGGTGCACTTCCGTGTAGAAGCGCTGGCCCTCCGTCAGCATGTAGTCGTAGAAGAGCGCCGCGGCGCCGGGGTGCGGTGCGCGCCGCGAGACTGCGACTGCGGAGGGCAGCACGACGGCCGGCGGCAGGACGAACCAGTTCACCGGCGCCCCTTTCACCTTCATGCGGTCGACGTCGTGGCTGTAGACGCCAAGCATCACCGGAATTTCGCCCGCGATGACCAGGCCCGTGCTGTGCGTATGGCCGGTGCGCACCGCGACGCCGTTGTCACCCATGCGCCGGAAGAGATCCAGGCCCGGCTTCTCGCCCAGTGAATCGATCAGGGCGGCGAACCATTCCACGTTGGTGGATTCCATGCCGATGCGGCCTTTCCATTTCGGGCCGAGCAGGTCCTGCCAGGACTTCGGCACGTCCGCGGGCTTCACCGCGTCGGTGTTGTACGCGTACACGAGCAGGTTGAGCCGGTCGGGCGCCCACTCCCCGTGCGTCGGCATGGTCTCGGGGAGCAGCTCCTGCTCGACGAAAGGCGAGTTCATTCTCTGCAGGAGCTTCGCGCGCGCGAGCACCTCGAGTTGCGGCGCGTTGGTCTCCATCACGTCGACCTCGAAACGGCCGCCGCGCGTTTCGCTCAGCACGCGCTGCAGGATGTTCGCCTGGCTGCCGCGCCAGCTTTTCACCGTGATGCCGTAACGGCGCTTGAAGTCCGCCGCGAGCCTGAGCTGATCCTCCTGCGTGATCGACGAGTAGAGCATCAGCTCGCCTTCCTTCCTGGCCTCGGCGATCATGCGTTCGGTGCGGTCCGCGCCCTGGTAGGAGGCAACGGCGAGAACGCCCGGCGTGGACTCGACCGCGAAGCTCGCGGGCGCAACCGCCAAGCCGAGCAGAACGAGGAAACGAAGAGGCACGGCGGCGAAGCGGCTAGAGCCGCAGCAGGCGCGCCGCGTTCTCGCCGAGGATCTTGTCCTTCTGCCGCCCGGTGAGATCCTTGCGCGCGCGGATGCTCGCGACCGTGTGCGGAAACTCCGAGTCGAAGTGCGGATAGTCGCTCGCCATGAGGATGTGATCTTCGCCCAGCTCGGTGATCGGCCGCGCGAGATCGGCCTCGTCGGCTTCGCAGGTCACGTAACAGTTGCGGCGTATGTACTCGGAGGGCGCCATCTTGAGCATGCCCGAGATCTGCGGGAAGTCCCGGGCCCACTCCCAGTCGTCGTCCATGCGGTGCATCCAGTAGAGGATCCACTCGGCGCTGCATTCGAAGAACACCACTTTGAGCTTCGGAAACTTCTCGAACACGCCGCCCAGAACGAGTGCCACCAGCGCCGCGCTGCAGTTGGTCGGGCGCCCGAGCACGTGCGTCTTGTAGAAATTGTCGAAGCGATCGACCAGCTCGCCGTTGCTGTTCGGATGGCAGAGCAGCGGCACGTCGAGCTCTTCGGCCGCCTGGTAATAGGGGTAGAAGCTCGGGTCGTCGAGATTGCGCGTGCCGCAGTAGGGCACGAGGTGCGAAGTCCTGAAGCCGAGCTCCTTGACGCAGCGCCGCAGCTCATCGGCCATGGCCTCGGGACAGCCGGCCGGCGCCATCGCGACCGGCAGAAAGACATCCTCGTGACTTTTCACCAGCTTCGCGACCCAGTCGTTGAAAAGGCGCGCGCACTCGCGCCCCAGCCCGCCGATATTCGAGGTCGCGACGGTGATCTGCGTCGGGAATATCAGCTGCTTGTCGATGCCTTCCTTGCGGATGTCCTCGCGGCGGCGCGCCATGTCGTAGCCGCCCACCTGCCGCGCGGCGACGTCGCCCCCGCGCCAATTGGTCTTCGGGTCGTAGATATAGGGATGCCGGTGGGCGGCGTGGCCCTGCGGGCTGATCGGATCGAGGGAATGCAGAAACTTGGTGTTGTGCGTGCGGCCGTCGTTCAGCTTGACCGGCCTGAAACGCTCGTACGGGCCGTCGAGCTTGTAGACTTCGTCCATGAAATAGCCTTCGCGCAGGTGGGAATCGAAGTCGATGATCATGGGTTCGCCGGTCGATGTCGAATCGCGCAATTTTATACCACGATATGGAACGGGCGACGCGGGATGTGCATTCCCGCGTGCTATGATTCGACGCCACCGGGTGCTCCCGTTTCCGGAATCTCTCCCCATGAAAGTGGGTCTCTTTGTTACTTGTCTGGTCGACCTGATGCGGCCGTCGATCGGGTTTGCGGCGCTCAAGCTCCTCGAAGCCGCGAATTACGAAGTCGTGGTGCCGAAGACGCAGACCTGCTGCGGCCAGCCGGGCTGGAACTCGGGCGACCGCAAATCGGCGCGCGCGCTTGCGCGGAAGCTGATCGCCGAGTTCGAGGGCTGCCGCTACGTGGTCGCGCCTTCCGGGTCCTGCGCCGGCATGATCCGCACGCATTTTCCCGAGGTGTTCCGGGACGAGCCTTTCATGCTCGCCCGGGCCGAGCGGCTCGGCGAGCGCACCTACGAGCTCACCGAATTTCTCGTCAAGGTGGCGAAGCGGGCGATCGTTCCCGGGAGCTTCGAGGGCGCCGTGACCTATCACGATTCCTGCTCGGGCCTGCGCGAGCTGGGCGTGAAGGCGCAGCCGCGGCGGCTCCTCGCCAAGGTCGCCGGCTTGAAGCTCGTCGAGATGGAGGAGTGCGAAACCTGCTGCGGCTTCGGCGGCACCTTTTCGATCAAGTACGGGGAGATCTCCTCCGCGATGGCCGAGAACAAATGCGCCCACATCCAGGCGAGCGGCGCGCGTGCGGTGGTGCTCGGAGACCTCGGCTGCATGCTCAACATCGAAGGGCGCCTGCGCCGTCGCGGCGACGCGAAGACGCGGGTGCTTCACGTGGCCGAAGTCCTCGCGGGCGAGAATTGATGCACGTCCAGTCGATGCATTTCAAACCCCGCGCGTCGGAGGCGCTCGCGAACGCGACCCTGCAGGCGAACCTGCGCAAGTTCCAGTCCGCCGGGTTCACGGCGCTGCGCGCCAAGGCGGTGGCCGAGTTCGGCCCGGAGCTCTTCGAGACGCTGCGAGGAGAGGGCGCCGCGATCCGCGACCGGTCGCTCGCCGATCTGGATGCGTGGCTCGGACGCTTCGAGGCGGAAGCCGTGCGGCGCGGCGCACAGGTGCTCTACGCGGAAAGCCGCGAAGAGGCTTGCGAGCTCCTGCTCGGGATCTGCAGCCGGCACGGCGTCAAGAAGGCGATCAAGTCGAAGTCGATGCTTTCGGAGGAGGCCGGCGTGAACGAGGCGCTCGCCGCCGCGGGGGTGGCGGCGGTCGAGACCGATCTCGGCGAATACATCCTGCAGCTCGCCGGCGAGCCGCCCTCGCACATCATCGCGCCGGCGCTGCACAAGAGCAAGGACGAGGTCGCGAGCCTGTTCGAGGTCCATCACCATGCGCCGCGCAAGGACGATATTCCAGGCATGACCCGCGAGGCTCGCGATGTGCTGCGGCAGCATTTTCTCTCCGCCGATCTGGGCATCTCGGGCGGCAATTTTCTCGTCGCCGAGACCGGGTCCGGCGTCATCGTCACGAACGAGGGCAACGGGCGCATGGTGACGACCCTGCCGCGCGTGCACGTCTGCATGACGGGGATCGAGAAGGTGATCCCGACGCTCGAGGATTTCTCCACGCTCCTGAGGCTGCTGACGCGCTCGGCGACCGGCCAGCCGATCTCAAACTACGTGAGCCTATTCACCGGGCCGTGCGGGCGGGAAGATAGCGATGGGCCCGAGCATATGGTTTTCATCCTGGTCGACGCGGGGCGCACGAATCTCGTGGGCGGCGACATGCAGGAGATGCTGCGCTGTATACGATGCGGGGCCTGCATGAACCACTGCCCGGTATACCGGGCGGTCGGCGGGCACAGCTACGGCTGGGTCTATCCGGGGCCGATGGGCTCGGTGCTGACGCCCAGTTACGTCGGACTGGAGAACGCGCCCGACCTGCCCCAGGCGGCGACGCTCTGCGGCGCCTGCTCGGTCGTCTGCCCGGTCAAGATCCCGCTGCCCGAGCTGCTGCGCACGCTCCGCGAAAAGCAGGTGGACCGAGGCCTGCGCCCGCGGCGCGAGATGCTCGCCCTGGGCATTTGGTCATGGACGGCGCAGCACCCGCGCCTCTACGCGCTTGCCGCGGCCATCGGCGCGTTCTTCCTGCGCCTGCTCGGCGGTCGCAACGGCATGATCTCCATGCTGCCCTTCGGCGGCGAATGGACCAAGGGCCGGTTTTTCCCGGCGCCGAAATCCTGGAGGACTTTTCGCGCCCTCTACGCCGCCCGTCCGAAGCGCTTGCCGCGGGCCCGCTGAAGTCACAGCCAGCCCGCCTTGCGGAAGCGGTAGAAGAGATAGCCGTCGATCGCCGCCATCGCCCCGACCGCGACCGGATAGCCGAACACCCACTTCAGCTCCGGCATGTGCTCGAAGTTCATGCCGTAGATGCCGGCCATCATGGTCGGCACCGCGACCAGCGCGGCGCAGGCGGCGAGGCGCTTGGTGGTCTCGTTCTCCTGCACGGTGACGAGCGAGAGGTTGACGTTGATCGCCGTGGTCACCATGTCCCGCAGGCTGTCGATCGACTGGTTGACGCGGATGAGGTGGTCGTAGACGTCGCGAAAATATTCCTGCGTTCCCATGCAAATCTGCGGTACGCGGCCTCCGTAGAGCTTGCCCACGGCCTCGAGCAGCGGCTCGACCGCGTGCTTGAGCGTCATCAGCTTCTGCTTGAGCGCGTACAGGGCCTCGATGTTGGCGCGCGCCGAGCCGCCTGAAAAAATGCGCTCTTCGACGCCCTCCAGCTCGCTCTCCAGCGCATCGATCACCGGAAAGTAGCGGTCCACCACGGCGTCGATCAGCGCATAGAACACGAACCCCGCCCCGTGCTTGAGGAGCTCCGGCTCGCGCTCGCAGCGCGCCCGCACG
>DASPXL010000202.1:0-8763 GCA_035637375.1 Burkholderiales bacterium | reverse complement strand
ATGGCGGCCAAGGGGCTGCCGATGGCCGAGGTGCTGCTGGTTCTCAGCATCATCATCGAGATCGGCGCGGCGCTGATGCTGATCGTCGGCTGGCAGGCGCGGCTCGGGGCCGCTGCGCTTTTTCTGTGGATGATCCCGGTGACGCTCGTCTTTCACAACTTCTGGGCCGCCGCGGCAGCCCAGCAGCAGTTCGAGATGGCGATGTTCATGAAGAACATCGCCATGATGGGCGGGCTGCTCTACATCATGGCCTACGGGTCGGGGCGGTTCAGCGTAAAGGCTTGACCGGGCTTCGGCTTTCCATGGTCATATCATGCCCCTGCCCATCCAGTTCCAGTGGAACACGCCTCCGAGCGCCATCGACGCCGCAGCCGCGAGGACGAGGAGGATGATCATCGCAGGGATGGCCGCGATCGCCCATTTGACGAGCAGTATCACCATGGACACGAACGGGATCTTGACATCGACGACCACGACTTCTCTTCTTTCATCGCTCATTGGAGGCCTTTTGCGGACAAATAAGCAGGGTACACCGCTATGAACAAGCCCGTCACGGTGCGAACGCTCCTGGGGGACTATCCGGTCACGCAGCCCCTGAAGAAGGGCGAGGTGAAATCGCCTTCGGTCAGTCTCGACTTCGCCGACGTGAAGACCGTGAGCGCCGCGTTCAAGCGCGTGGTGCGGAACCTGGAGTTCGATTGTTCCGAGCTCGCGATCGTGACCTTTCTCATGGCGAAGGCCCACGGCAAGCCGCTCGTGCTCCTGCCCGCCGTGGTCCTCGCGCGCTTCCAGCATCCCCACATCGTCTACAACGTGGAGCGCGGGCTGCTCGCGCCCGCCGATCTCGCCGGCCGGCGCGTGGGCACGCGCTCCTACACCGTGACGACCTCGACGTGGCTGCGCGGCATCCTCGCCAACGACTACGGCGTGGACCTCGAGCGCGTGAAGTGGGTGACCTTCGAGGAGGCCCACGTCGCCGAGTTCAAGGATCCCCCGTGGGTAGAGCGCGCGCCCGAAGGAAAGGAGCTGGTCGCGATGCTCCTTGCCGGGGAGATCGACGCGGCGATCCTGCCCTCCGTGCCGACCGACCCGCGGCTGAAGCCGCTCATTCACGATCCGGCGAAGGCGGCCGAGGACTGGCACAGGAAATACGGCGCGCTGCAGATCAACCACATGGTGGCGGTGAAGGATTCCCTGTCGAAATCCGACCCGGACGCGGTGCGCGAGATCTACCGGCTCCTCGCCGCGAGCAAGAAGGCGGCGAAGCTGCCGAGGCCGGGCGAATTCGACACCAATCCGTTCGGCCTCGAGGCGAACCGGCGCAATCTCGAGGTCGCCATCGACTACGTCCATCAGCAGCGCATGATCCCGCGGCGCTTCGCCGTCGACGAGCTCTTCGACGACGTGACGCGCAAGCTGGGTTGAACGAGGAAAGACAAGGCATGATCATCGACTGCCACGGCCACTACACCACCGCTCCGAAGCAATTGGAGGAATGGCGCAAGCGCCAGATCGCGGCGCTGGAGGATTCCAAGCACGCGCCGTCCAAGGGAACGCTCGGAATCAGCGACGACGAGATCCGCGCGAGCCTCGAGGGCGCGCAGCTCAAGCAGCAGCGCGAGCGCGGCACCGACCTCACCATCTTCTCTCCGCGCGCGATGGGGATGAGCCATCACATCGGCAACGAAACCACGAGCCGCCACTGGTCCGAGCACTGCAACGAGCTGATCCACCGCGCCTGCTCGCTCTATCCCGAGAACTTCGCCGGCGTGTGCCAGCTTCCGCAGAGCCCGGGCGTGTCGCCTGCGAACTGCATCGCGGAGCTCGAGCGCTGCGTGAAGGAGCTCGGCTTTATCGGCTGCAATCTCAATCCGGACCCTTCGGGGGGCTATTGGAAGGACCCGCCGCTCACCGACCGCTGGTGGTATCCGCTCTACGAGAAGATGGTCGAGCTCGAGGTGCCGGCCATGGTCCACGTGAGCGCCTCCTGCAATCCGAGCTTCCATGCGACCGGCGCCCACTACATCAACGGCGACACCACCGCATTCATGCAGTTCGTCACCGGCGACCTCTTCAGGGATTTTCCGACGCTAAAGTTCATCATTCCGCACGGGGGCGGCGCGGTGCCCTATCACTGGGGCCGCTACCGCGGACTCGCGCAGGACATGAAGCGGCCGCCGTTGAAAGAGCTCGTCATGAACAACGTCTTCTTCGACACCTGCGTGTATCACCAGCCGGGCATCGATCTGCTCCTGAAGGTCATCCCGGCGGACAACATCCTGTTCGCCTCCGAGATGGTCGGTGCGGTGAAGGGCGTGGACCCGGAGACCGGCTTCAACTACGACGACACCAAGCGCTACGTCGACGCGGCCAAGGGACTGAGCAGGGAGGACAGGGAGAAGATTTTCCAAGGCAACGCGAGGAAGGTGTACCCGCGCTTCCCGGCCCAACGCGGGAGCATTCCTTCACGCGGTCCGGCGTCGCCCCGGTCCAATCGCGAGAAATAGTCCCTCCCGAGAGTCGGTCCGCCGGGCAGGTTCGGCCGGCTTGGGTTATGCTTCGCGGCGGGGAAGGGCTCGTACTTCGAGCAACGAAAGGGGGACCCCGTGTCAGGTTCGTTCTGGATGATCTGGCCCAACAACGCGGTGCTTTCCGCGGTGATCTTGTTCGTCATCGCAATGCCGTTCCTGTACGCCGCGCGCAAGCTCGTGCACGAGCTCTTGCGCTCGGTCGGCAACATGGTGGGCGGCCCCTTGCGGCTGGGCGCGCGCTGGCTCTTCGCGACGGCGAGGGACATGAAGGAGCGCAACAAGGCGGTGCTGCTCGCCCACGGGCGCGAGGAGGTCAGCCAGCATATCGAGCGGGAGTTCGAGCGCGTCGGGGCGCTCGTCACGCGCGACCTGGAGGGCTACCCGGCGCTGCAGCGCAAGCTCCTGGACGAGATCACGCGCGTCGAGGAGGACTACAAGAAGTGCGGAGAAGTGCCGCCGGCGTCCCCCGAGTGGGTCGAGGCCCTCACCGCGGTCTCGAAGATCAAGTCCGACGGCAACGAGATGGTGCAGAGGATCCTCGAGGAGATCAAGCGCTCGGTCCACGGCATCCACGACAAGGCGCTCGCCGAGTACCGCCGCGCCTACGAGTCGCGGCACAAGATACTGAGCGGGTTCATGCCGTTCTGGCGCTCGCTCGACAAGACCTTCGGGCAGGTGGACAAGAAGCTGACGGGGTTGCAGGACACCTCCTCGAAGATCGACGCGCAGATGGAGAAATACGAGCAGATCAACAAGAAGACCGACAAGGCCGAGCACGCGCTGACGGTGTCGGCGTTTACGCAGTTTGCGATTTCACTGCTGGTCCTGCTGATCGCGGTGGGCGGCGCGCTCGTCAATTTCAAGCTGATCGCCCTTCCGTTCTCCGAGATGGTCGGCGCAGGCGACTACCTGACCGCCACGCTGCGCATGTCCGACGTGGCCGCGCTCGTCTTGATCTTCCTCGAGGCGACGATGGGCTTGTTCGTGATGGAGACCCTGCGTATCACGCATCTCTTCCCGATCATCGCCAACATGAGCGAGCGCATGCGGCGCCGCATGTTCTGGACCGCGGTCGTGTTCCTCTTCGTCTTCGCGTTGATCGAGGCCGGGCTCGCCCTGATGCGCGACATGCTGGCCGCCGACAGGGCGGCGCTGGTTCAGTCGCTCGCGACCGCGCAGGCGGCGCCGCCCGATCCCCTGCTCAGGCTCATCCCGACCACGGCGCAGATGGTTCTCGGTTTCTTCCTGCCCTTTGCCTTGGCTTTCGTGGGGGTCCCGCTCGAGTCCTTCATTTATTCGGTGCGCACGGTCGGCGGAGCGGCGGTCGTGATGCTCGTGCGCATGCTGGCGTTCGTCCTGCGCATTCTCGGGAATCTCGTTAGGCAGTTGTTCAAGGTGCTTGCTACCCTGTACGACGTCACGATCATGCTGCCGCTGCTCGTCGAGCGCATGGTCAAGGCGATGCGAAACGGCGAGGCGGCGGCGTCGCGGCCCGCCGGCCGCGGCACGTGATTCAGGCAAAACGGGGGCGATCATGATCAAGCGATTACTCGTCGTATCGCTGCTGCTGGCGGGCGTGTCCGCATGCACCGACCAGCGCAGCCACAGCCAGGCCGTGTACATGCTGGTGGACACCTCCGGGACCTACGCGCAGGAGGTGCGCAAGGCCCAGCTCATCATCAATTACCTGCTCGGCACGCTGCAGTCGGGTGACTCGCTCGTGGTGGCGCGGGTGCGCAGCCGCAGCTTCAACGAGAAGGACATCATCGCGAAGGTCACCTTCGACAGCCGACCCTCGCAGGCCAACGCGCAGAAGCGCGCCTTCCGCGACAAGATCGACGCGTTCGTCAAGAGCGTCAGCGGCAGCGCCTATACCGACATCACGGGCGGCCTCATCCAGGGCGGGATGTTTCTCAATGAAACGGGGGCGGGGAAGAAGACCATACTGATCTTCTCCGACATGCAGGAGGAGCTCGACAAGGGGACCATCCGCAGCTTCCCGATCAGCCTGAAGGACATCCGCATCGTGGCGCTCAACGTCGTCAAGCTCAAGAGCGACAACATCGATCCGCGGCGCTACCTGGGGCGGCTGGAAGCCTGGCAGAAGCGGGTCGAGAACGCCGGCGCCTCCGAGTGGCGCGTCATCAACGACATCGAGCACCTGGACGCGGTGCTGTCGCGGAGCTAGAGGGGTTGTTGAAAAAGGGGGCTACGCCCCCTTTTCCCCCTAGATTTTTACGGAGAGCAGCGCCCGGCGCGGGTCTCCGGGCAGCTGGTGTTCCTTTACCGGAGCACCTCCGGGCGACGCTCGCCGCCGCGTTACTTGTCCAGCCGCATCGGCAGGATGATCATCTGCATGCCCTGCATGTGCAGTCGGTTCTGCAGGACGAGCGGCGCCTGGTTGTGCAGCAGCCGCGTGAACCAGTTGTCCTTCTCGAAGATGAGCTTGCTCGTGAAGAAGATGGTGTTCGGAAAATCCCGGTTCACCTGTTCGCAAAGGCGCGTGATGTCCTCGATGGGGTCGGTGCCGAACGCCAGGTAGGATTTCGCGGCGAGCCCGTAGCTGTTGCAGAAGTTCACGAAATAATTGAGCGAGACCGTCGCCTCCTGCCTGAGCAGCCGCAACGACTCCTCGCCGCCGTAGCTCTGAGAATCGACCGTGCGCGCGTTGATGAAGACGAAGTTCCTGAAGTGGTTCGGAAACATGCGCTGCACCCACAGCAGCGCGTGCAGGCCGCCGCCGCGGTGCGAGCCGACGATGAAGGCCGCAGTCGGCGCCTCGGGCTCCAGCTTCGGAGGCTTGACCACGCTGCCGAAGGGCTGCTCCTCGAAAACGGCGTCGAACTTCCTGATGCGCCGCTTGGCTTCCTCGTAATGGTGCTGGATGACGAGGCCGATGGCGATCACGAGCGTGGTGATCGCCATCGTGACCCAGCCGCCCTCGGTGAATTTCTCGACGACGGTGACGACGAGGATCCCCAGGGTCACCGCGAGTCCGAGCACGGACAAGGCCAGGCGCTTCACCCACCTGGAGTCGGTGTTGCGCGCGCCGACCCAGTAGATGCAAAGGCCGAGCAGCGACAGGGAGAAAGTCAGGAACACGTTGATGCTGTAGAGCACCACCAGAAGGTCCACGCTGCCGCGGGTCCAGAGGAGGATCCCGAGCGCGGCGACGCCCATCACGAGGATGCCGTTCTCCGTCACGAGCCGCGTCGAGAGATAGCGGAACTGGTGCGGCACCCAGGAATCGGCCGCCATGTTGGCGAGCACGGCCGGCCCGCCGAGGAATCCCGTGTTGGAGGCCACCAGCAGCAGTCCGGCCTCGAAGGCGAGCACCGCCGAGAGCGCGACCGTGCCGCTCGTTCCCCCGCCCCAGTCGAAGGTCTCGATGATCGAGCCGAACACGACCGCGTTCAGCGTCTGCCCCTCGGCCGGCTTCGACCCCCACAGCAGGTAAAGAAGAATGATCCCGCCGGCGGTGAAGGCGAGCGAGAGCGCCATGTAGAACATCGTGAGCTTGCCGGTCTTGACGCGCGGCTCGGCGAGCGACTGCACGTTGTTGGACACCGCCTCGATCCCCGTGTAGGTGCCGCCGCCCAGCGAATAGGCCCGCAGGAAAAGCGCCGCGACGAATATCCAGCCGTGCTCCCTGGCGAGGCCGAAAGTCTCGCCCAGCGTCTCCGGGACCAGCGCCGGCACGCGGTCGATGTGGAACAGGACGCCGTAGACGATCAGGAAGGTGTGCGTGAGGATGAAGCCGAGAAAGATCGGCAGCAGCACGGTGATCGATTCCTTCATCCCGCGCAGGTTGAGAATGAGCAGGACCGCGACGACGAGGAGCTCGGTGCCGAGCTTGAACTGCCCGGCCGTCGCGGGAAGCATGCTGTAGAGCGCGTCGACGCCGCTCGCCGCCGAGATGGCGATGGTGAGCACGTAGTCGAGGATGAGGGCCGAGCCCGATATCAGCCCCGCGTGCGGGCTGATGAGCTTGGTCGCCACCTTGTAGCCGCCGCCCCCGCTCGGGAACAGCTCGATCACCTGGTTGTAGGCGAGCGAGATGACGAACACCGTGACGGCGGTCGCGAGCGCGAGGTACAGGCCGAGATGCGCGTGCCCGCCGAGCGCCTTGAAGGCCTGTTCCGGGCCGTAGCAGGACGAGGACAGGCCGTCGGCCCCCAGCCCCACCCAGGCGAGAAAAGCGACGAGCGCGATGTGCTGGCGCGTTTTCGGGCTGAGCGGGTCGAGCGGCGCGCCGAAGATCTTTCGCCGCAGCTTGTCGAGTGTCGTCATTGTTGTTCGCGCCGGCTTGTCGGGCCCGGATTTTACGGCCCGTTTATCGCGCAGCCGCCATTCTTTACGTCTTTTTTACGCGATGCAACCTATAGTCCCGCCTGCGCATCCCCGGGGCAAGCGTGATTTGCATCGACCGGCCATTTCAGCCCCGGCGCGGCGTGGGCTACCGGCTCGCGGCGGAGTAGCTGCCGCAAGCCGATCCGCCGCGAGGCTATTTCTTGAACTGCGAGTGCGCCTTCTCGAAGGCTTCGCTCATCTTGGCCCAGGCCTCGTCGGCTCCGCGCGCAAGCTCCATCCAGGCGTCGCCCGACGCCGACTGCACCTTGCGCAGCTGCTCGATCGCCTGATCGCGCCGCTGGCGAAACGCGGCCAGCTGTTTCTCGAATTCGGCGCGCATGCCCGCCTGAGCCGCCTTGGTTTGCGCCTCCCATTTCGCGGTGTCGGCGTTCCACTGGTCGAGTTGCGCCTTGAGATTCTCGATGTATTGGTCGCGGTTGACCATAAATCCTCCTGAGTGGCGGAGTAAAAATCGACGAGCTGCCCGCGATGCGGGAGTCAATTGGCCTTCACGCCGGCGGCGCGCAGCAGGCCGCCCAGCGTGGCGAGCTGATCGCGCATGTAGGCGTCGAACTGCTCCGGGCTCATCGGCATGGGGTCGGAACCGAGGTTCGCGTGGCGCTCGCGCACGTCCGGCGATTGCAGGGCGCGCGCGAATTCGCCGTTCAGCCGCTTGACGATGGCGCGCGGCGTCTGCGCGGGCGCAAGCACCCCGATCCAGAAATCGAACTCGGCGCCGGGCACGCCGGCTTCGGCGATGGTCGGCACATTCGGCAAGGTGGGCGAGCGTTTCGCGCTGCTCACCGCGAGAGCGACGAGCCGCCCGTCCCGGATCGCAGAGAGCGCCGCGGCGATCCCGAGGAACCCGAAGTGCGTGCGGCCCGCGATGGTCTCGGACACCATCTCGGGCGCGCCTTTCATGGGGATATGCACGGCGTTGATACCGGTGACCACGCGGAATTTTTCGGCGTTGACGTGCGAGGCGCTGCCGACGCCCGCCGAACAGTAGTTCAGCTCGCCGGGTTTCGACTTTGCGAGCGCGATGAATTCCTGCACCGATTTCACGCCGAGCCCGGCCGACACGAACATCACGCTCGGAAGGTTGCCGAGGGGAATCACCCCGGAGAAGTCTTTCAAGGAGTCGTAGGGCAGCTTGTCGTAGATCGCGGGATTGACCGCGTGGCCGGCGGAGACGACCGCGAGCGTGTAGCCGTCGGGCGGGGATTTGGCGACGACGGCCGTTCCCAGGGTGCCGCCGGCGCCCGGGCGGTTTTCCACGATCACCGGCTGCCCGAGGCTCGCGGCGAGCTTGTCGCTCACGCTGCGCGCCATGATGTCGGTGACGCTGCCCGGGGTGAACGGGACGACGATCCTCACCGTGCGGCTCGGGTAGGGCGGTTCCTGCGCGAAGAGTTGCGGCGCAAGCGCGAGGAGCGCCGCTCCTATGGCCAATGCTCGCCGGAAAACCATGGGGCCTCCTTGGTCGAATCGGTTCCTACGCCTCCGGCCCGGCGTAGGCGCCGGCCGTGTGGGGGAACATCAGCTTGACGATCTTGAACTTCGAGATGTCCACGGTCGCGTCCATGTGCAGGAACACCGCCGCGTCGCGGAACAGCTTCTCGATTCCGAAGTCGAGCATGATGCCGTTGCCGCCGTGGAGCTCGACCGCGTGCTGCGCCACCTTGAAGACCTCTTCCGACGCGAACAACTTCACCATGTTGCACAGCTCCTCGGCGTCGGGCGCGCGCTCGTCCACCGCGCGCGCCGCCTCGCGCAGGAGCGCGCGAACCGCGCGCAGGCTCGTCGCCATCTCGGCGAGGCGCAGCGCGACCGCCTGGTGCTTGATCAGGGTGCGTCCGCCCTGCACGTAGTTCTGCACGTA
>DASPXL010000201.1:0-19424 GCA_035637375.1 Burkholderiales bacterium | reverse complement strand
TCGAAAAAGAGCTTCCCGCTCAGCAGTTTAATACCTGGATTCGGCCGCTCAAACTGGACGCCTCGGCGGCGCCCTCCGGCGAGTTGCGGCTGCTTGCGCCCAATCGTTTTGTTCTGCAGTGGGTCAAGGATCGCTTCGCGCCACGCATCGAAGCGATGGGCGCTGAATTTTTTTCCTCGCCTATCCGCGTGTCGATCACCCTTGAGTCCCCGGGCGCCTCAGAGCCCGCAAAGGCCCCCGCGCCCGCGGCGCGCGCCGCGCGCACGGTGCCCGCGCGAGCGCAGCACGCGGACCGCTCGAGCCTCATTTCCGAATTTAGTTTCGACAATTTTGTCGCCGGCAAAGCCAACCAGCTCGCCCGCGCCGCGGCGCTACAGGTCGCCGAACATCCGGGAACGTCGTACAACCCGCTGTTCATCTACGGTGGCGTGGGTCTTGGCAAGACGCACCTGATCCATGCGGTCGGCAACCTCGTTCTCGCGCAGCATCCCAGCGCGCGCGTCCGCTATCTTCACGCCGCGCAATATATCTCCGATGTGATTCGCGCCTATCAGCAAAAATCCTTCGACGAGTTCAAGCGTTACTACCATTCGCTCGATCTTCTTCTGATCGACGACATCCAGTTCTTCACCGGCAAGGACCGGACGCAAGAAGAGTTTTTCTACGCATTCAACGCGCTGATCGAGGCTCACAAGCAGCTGATTATCACCTGCGACACTTACCCCAAGGACCTCGCAGGCATGGACGAGCGCCTCAAGTCGCGTTTCTCGTGGGGTCTCACCGTGGCGATCGAGCCTCCGGAGCAGGAAATGCGGGTCGCGATCATCCTGAAGAAAGCCGAGGCTGTCTCGCTCAGGCTCTCCGAAGAAGTCGCCTTCTTCATCGCCAAGCACATCCGCTCGAACGTCCGGGAACTCGAAGGCGCGCTGAAGAGCGTAATCGCCTATTCGCGCTTCAACGGCCGCGACATCACGCTCGACACGGCAAAGGAAGCGCTGAAAGACCTCCTCACCGCCCAAAACCGGCAGATTACCGTCGACAACATCCAGAAGACCGTCGCCGAGTATTACAAGATCAAGGTCTCTGACATGCACTCCAAGAAACGCAGTCGGCACGTCGCCCGCCCCCGCCAGCTCGCGATGGCGCTCGCCAAGGACCTCACCCAAATGAGCCTACCGGACATCGGTGACGCGTTCGGCAACCGCGACCATACGACGGTTCTGCACGCGTGCCGGACTATCGCGGCGCTCCGCGAGAAGAACCATGACATCAACCGCGACTATCACGTATTGGAGCAGGTACTCAAAGGATGAATAAGCTGACGGAAACCTGTGGACGAATTGTGATGAAGCGCCCCTGTAATGAGGCACCGGTTTCTTGTCCAGATTTGGTACACGCGCCAATCCGGACCTTACCCACAGGTTGCCCACGTCGAGGTGCCGCACGTTTGCGGGCGCGAGCCGAGTTATCCACCTAAAAGGCGGCGATCATCATCATCATCAAGGAAATAAAATGAACCTTCTTAAGACAAGACGTGAAACGCTGCTCGCGCCTCTACAAGCGGTTACCGGGATCATCGAGCGACACCATACGCTGCCGATTCTGTCGAACGTACTTCTTTCGAGAGCCGACTCTCACATAGATTTCGTCGCAACCGACATCGAAATCGAGATCACTGCAAGCATGGCGGTCGAGGAACCGGGTGAAGTCAAGAAGATCACCGTAGGCGCGCGAAAGCTCTTCGATATTCTGCGCGCGCTCCCGGAAGGAGCGGATGTTACGTTGGCGCTGCAGGACAAGCGGCTCCAGGTCAAGTCGGGCAAAAGCCGCTTCAACCTGCAGACGCTCTCTGCGGAGGATTTTCCGCGTCTGGTCGTGGCCGAAAGCACCGGGACGTGTTTCTCCATACCCCAGAAGCTGCTGAAGTCGCTCCTCGGACTGGTTCAATACGCGATGGCCCAGCAGGACATCCGCTATTATCTCAACGGCTTGCTCATGGTGATCGAAGACGGGCAGTTGAAACTGGTTGCGACCGATGGGCACCGGCTGGCTTACGTCAGCCGGGAAGCGGGGGGCAAGAATCTTGCGAGGCAGGAAGTGATCCTCCCCCGCAAGACGATCATCGAGCTCTCGAAACTTCTCGAGGACACCGACGAGCCGGTTGCGGTCGATCTGTCCGCGGCACAGGCGAAGTTCAGCTTCGGCAAGGTTGTGCTCGTTTCGAAGCTCGTGGACGGAAAATTTCCCGACTATGGCCGCGTGATTCCGCAGAATCATCCGAAAAAGCTCAAGCTTGAGCGAATTGCGCTGTTGCAGGCCTTGCAGCGGGCCGCGATTCTCACCAGCGACAAATTCCGAGGGGTGCGTTGGGTGCTGGGGGAAGGCAGCCTGAGGATCAGCTGCAGCAATACCGAGCAGGAGGAGGCTCAGGAAGAACTGGACGTGCCCTATACCGGGGAGGCTCTCGACATTGGATTCAATGTGGGTTATCTGGTGGATGTGCTCAACAATCTCGACGTCGCCGAAGTCGAGTGCGGACTGGGCGATGGCAACTCGAGCGCGCTGTTTACCGTACCGGGGCGCACCGATTTCAAATACGTCGTCATGCCGATGCGGATCTGAAGAGAGAAAAATGGCAGAGCCAGAGAAGAACGAGCGCGCCCCGGATCAGTACGATTCCGACAGCATCAAGGTCCTGAAGGGCCTGGACGCGGTGCGCAAGCGCCCGGGAATGTACATCGGTGATACCTCCGACGGGACCGGCCTGCATCACATGGTATTCGAGGTCGTGGACAATGCCATCGACGAGGCGCTGGCCGGTTTCTGCAACGAGATCACCGTCACGATTCACACCGACAATTCGATCAGCGTAATCGACAACGGGCGCGGCATTCCCACCGAGATCCACAGAGAGGACGAACAGAAACGCTCTGCCGCCGAAATCGTGATGACCGAGCTTCACGCCGGCGGCAAATTCGACAACAATTCCTACAAGATTGCAGGCGGGCTGCACGGGGTAGGCGTATCGGTAGTCAACGCGCTTTCCGATTGGCTTCGACTCACTATCCGGCGCGACGGCAAGAGCCATTTCATGGAATTCCGGCGCGGCGTTCCCGTGGCGCCGCTCAAGGTGACCGGCAAGACGGAAAGACGCGGCACCGAGGTGCATTTTCTGGCGAGCGCGGAGACGTTTGGGGCGGTCGAGTACCACTTCGATATCCTGGCCCGGCGTCTGCGCGAGCTCTCCTTTCTCAACAACGGCGTGAAGATCCAGCTCGTCGACCAGCGCACGGGAAAAGAGGAGAACTTCGCCCATACCGGCGGGGTGAAAGGTTTCGTCGAGTACATCAACCGCAGCAAGAACGTCCTGCACAGCACGCCTTTTTACTCGATCGCCCAGAAAGACGGGATGACCGTCGAGGTGGCGATGCAGTGGAACGACTCGTACCAGGAACAGGTCCTGTGCTTCACCAACAATATCCCCCAGCGCGACGGCGGCACTCACCTCACGGGCCTGCGCGCCGCCATGACGCGAAGCTTGAACCAGTACATCGAAGCGAACGAAGTCGCCAAGAAGGCCAAGGTCGAGACGACCGGCGACGACATGCGCGAGGGCCTTTCCTGCGTGCTCTCGGTGAAAGTGCCCGAGCCGAAGTTCTCCTCGCAAACAAAGGATAAACTCGTCTCGTCCGAAGTCGGGCCGGTGGTCCAGGAGATCGTCGGCGAAAAGCTGAAGAACTTTCTGCTCGAGCGGCCCAACGACGCCCGCATCATCTGCGGAAAGATCGTCGACGCGGCGCGGGCGCGCGAGGCGGCGCGCAAAGCGCGCGAGATGACGCGCCGCAAAGGAGTGCTCGACTCGTTTGGATTATCGGCAAAGCTCGCCGATTGCCAGGAGAAGGATCCCGCGCTTTGCGAGCTCTACATCGTCGAAGGCGACTCCGCCGGAGGCTCGGCGAAGCAGGGCCGCGACCGCAAGTTCCAGGCGATCTTGCCCTTGAAGGGCAAGATCCTGAACGTCGAAAAAGCGCGGTTCGACAAGCTCATCTCCTCGCAGGAGATCGTCACTTTGATCCAAACACTCGGTACCGGGATCGGCAAGGACGAGTACGACATCTCGAAGCTGCGCTACCACCGCATCATCATCATGACCGATGCCGACGTCGACGGCGCGCACATCCGCACGCTGCTGCTCACCTTTTTCTACCGGCAGATGCCGGAGCTCGTCGAGCACGGGCACGTGTATATCGCACAGCCGCCCCTGTACAAGGTGAAGATCGGCAAGCAGGAGCGCTACTTCAAGGACGACCACGAGCGCGCGCAGTTCATGCTCGCCCAGGCCCTGGTGGGAGCCTCACTCCTGCCCAAGAAGGGCGGGCAGCCGATCGAGGGCAAGACGCTCGAGCAGCTGGCCAAGGCCTACCTCTTCGGCGAGGCGGTGGTCGCGCGGGCTTCCAAAATCATAGACGGCGACGCGCTCGCCGCGCTCATGCGCGGGGTGAAGGTGGACCTGTCCAGTCCGCAGGCCGCAGGGGCGAGCGCGCTCCGGCTGAAGCAGGCGATGGCCGCCGACGGAAACGGCGTCAACGTGAATGCGCGCTACGACGCGAAGAACGAGCGCCACCAGCTCGTCATCGAGCGCACCCACCACGGTAACGTCCGAACGAGCGTGCTCGACGAAGACTTCCTGTCGTCGGGAGACTGTCAGCAGCTCAACCGCATCGCACAGCTGCTCCAGGGCCTCGTCGGGCCGGGGGCGGTGATCAAGCGCGACGACAAGGAAGAGGCGGTCGCGGATTTTCCTCAGGCGATGAAATGGCTGCTCGGCGAAGTCGAGCGCAGTGCGGCGATCCAGCGCTACAAGGGCCTGGGGGAGATGAATCCTGATCAGCTCTGGGAGACTACGATGGACCCGCAGTCGCGGCGCCTGCTCAAGGTGCAGATCGAGGACGGGATCGCCGCGGACGAAATCTTCACCAAACTGATGGGGGACGACGTCGAGCCGCGGCGGCTGTTCATCGAGCAGAACGCCTTGATCGCCCGACTCGATGTTTGAGGCGGCCCGCGGGCGCAGTTTTTCTCAGGCCGCTCTCTTGTTTCTCGCGGGCCGGGCGCGGCCGGCAACCCGCTTGGGGCGCGCTTTAGGACCGCCTTCTTTCTCTGCCTGCGGGATCCCTTCGATCGCCGCCGCCTTCTCCGGCGAGCGCCGAGGGGCCTTCGCCGCGCGGGGCGCAAACTCGAAACCCACCTTGCCGTCGGCGCCGCGAACCAGGAACGCCGAGAACGGCCTGCCCTTTCGGGAAATGAACCGATGCAAGAGATCGGTCCTTCCCGTGGCAAGCAGCTTCTGTATCTGCTCGGGTTCGATGGGCCGCTGCAGGATGACGCGCCCCGAGCGGAAGTCGCAGCGTCGCGCCGGGCCCACGCTGTTCTCGCAGGTGTAGGCGATCGGCTGCTCGAATACGCGGCCGCCGCACTTCGGGCAGGGACCGAGCGGGGTCTGGCCTGAAAAATCCACCGCTTCCGTGGTTCCGTCGGCACCTACCTGCGGCCCGAAATCGAACTCGGCGCGGAACTCCGGGGAGAGGCGCACCATCGCGGCAAAAGGCTTGCCGGCCCGGCTGCGAAAGCCCGTGAGGGGTCCCACCGACCGCTTGACGATCAGCGTCTCGATCTCCTCGGGGGCGAACTCGCGGCTGGAGATCACTTTCCAGATCGAAAAGTCGCATTTCTGGCACTTGAACTTGCGGTAGTTTTCCTGCACCTTGCCGCCGCACTTCGGGCACGGGGTGTTCAATGTACGAAATGCCGTGTCGGGGATCTTGCCCCGCTTGATGCGCGACACCATCTCGCGGGTAAGATCGACGATGTGATCCATGAACTCGCTGCGCGGGAGATTCCCGTGCTCCATCTGCTTCAGCTTGAACTCCCAGTTTCCGGTGAGCTCCGGAGAAGACAGCTCGTTGATGCCGAAGTGGCGCAGCGCAAAAAGGAGCGACGACGCCTTCGGCGTCGGCTGAAGTTCGCGCCCGTTGCGATGCACGTAGTCTTCGTAGATCAGGCCTTCGATGATCTGCGCGCGGGTAGCAGGCGTACCGAGGCCCTTTTCGCTCATCGCTTCGCGCAGCTCCTCGTCCTCGACGAGCTTTCCGGCGCCTTCCATCGCCGAGAGGAGCGTTGCCTCGGTGAAGCGCGCCGGGGGCTTCGTCTGGATAGCGCGGACTTCCACCTCCCGCGCGTGAACTTTCTCTCCGTTCTCGATCGGGACGAGGCTCGCGGATTCGCCGGACTCCGTTTCTCTGCCGTAGACCTCCAGCCAGCCGGCTTCGGTCATTACCCGGCCCTCGGTCTTGAAGGCTTCACCCTCCACGCGAGTGATGCGCGTCGTGACGAGGTACTCGGCTGCCGGAAAGAACACGGCAAGAAAGCGCTTTACGACCAGATCGTAGAGCTTCGCTTCCGCCTCGGAGAGGTGCCGCGGCCGCTGGATCGTGGGGATGATCGCGAAGTGGTCGGAGATCTTCTTGTTGTCGAATATGCGCTTGTTGGGCTTGACCCAGCCCTTCTTCAGGACCAGCGCCGCGTGCCGCGCGTAGCCTGAGGCTTTCTGCTCGGCAAACGCATCGAGCGTTTTCTTCACCGTGCCCAGATAGTCCTCGGGCAGGGCGCGCGCGTCGGTCCTCGGATAAGTGAGGACTTTGTGTCTTTCATACAGCGCCTGGGCAAGGGCAAGCGTGGTCTTTGCCGAAAAGCCGAAACGGCCGTTCGCCTCGCGCTGCAGGCTCGTCAGGTCGTAGAGCAGGGGCGAGAGCTGCGAGGCGGGCTTTGCTTCCTCGGTGGCGACCCCCGGCCTTCCCAGGCAGCTCGCGCGGATCGCCGCGGCCCGCTTCTCCTCCCACACCCGCTCGGGCCTTGCCTCGGTGTCTTCCTTGGTCTTTTGGAAGTTTTCGTCGAACCAGCGGCCGGCGTACTCGCCCTGCGCGGCGGCAAACGTGGCGTGAATTTCCCAATAGCCGCGCGGCTTGAAACTTCGGATCCGATCCTCGCGCTCGACAAGGATGGCAAGAGTCGGCGTCTGAACGCGGCCGACCGTGGTCTTGTAGAAGCCGCCTTCCTTTGAGTTGAAAGCGGTCATCGCTCGCGTGCCGTTGATGCCGACCAGCCAATCCGATTCCGAGCGGCACACCGCGGCGTCTGCCAGAGGACGCAACTCGCGGTCCTTGCGCAGCTGCTCGAAACCGTCGCGGATCGCGCCTTGCGTCATCGACTGCAGCCACAGGCGCTCGATCGGCTTCTTGTTGCGGGCGTGCCGGATGATGTAGCGGAATATCAGTTCGCCCTCGCGACCCGCGTCGCATGCGTTGATGACCCCGGTTACGTCCTTGCGCGCGAGCAGTTTCACCAGTAGTCGCAGGCGTTCCTCGGTGCGCTCGATGGGCTGTAAATCGAAATGAGGCGGAATGACCGGCAGGTTGGCGAACGACCATTTGCCGCGCTTGACCTCCACGCCTTCAGGCGGAACGAGCTCCAGCAAATGGCCGATTGCCGAGGAGAGCACGTAATCCCGGCTCTCGTAGTAGTCGCCGTGGCGCGTGAAGCCGCCCAATACACGCGCGATATCGTTCGCGACGGAGGGCTTTTCGGCGATGATCAGTTTTTTGGCCATGGGAGAAAAAGATTGCAAAAAGGCGAACAGCGGAAATCAGGGTCGCCTCCACGCGAAGCGCAGAATGATAAGAGCAATCGGAACGCGACGCAAGAAACCGCCACGCGGGGCCGGTCGAGCGACACCGGATTGCCGCCGGGGACCCTAGTGTATTTGGCGCATTTCGCCGTCGGGGAGCAGCTCGTCCAGGATCAGCGCGTCGACGTTGCCTCGCCGCGTCCACAGGACCATGAGGACGATCACCTTCAGCTTGTCCAGACCCACGACTTCGTCGGGCAAAGCCATCACGCGCTCGACGATGAGTTCGCGCAGCAGAGGCGTGAGGATCTTGGCGCCTTCGAGAAACGCGATGAACCCCCGGCTCTCCAGCGAGAGCTTGGCGAGCTCGTCCGCGGTATATCCGCGAAAGGAGAATCGCGCATCGAGCGACTCCGGAAGGCCGTCATCGGGGGCGCGCGTGAGCAGGTTCAGCCAGTCGAGCGCGTCGTGGATGTCGTCGTTCTCGAATCCGGCCGCGTGCAGCTTGCGCTGGAGCGTATCCTGATCGGGGTAGGCCTCGGTCCGGTAGTAATTTTCGAAGAGGTAAACGAGTACGTCGAACATTCGCGATCAATCCTCAGGCGATGCGCTGGTACAAGCCCCCGGGGAGGCTCGCTATTTTTCCTTCCAGCTCCAATTGCAGGAGAATGGCCGAGACGACTTCGGTCGTCAAGCCGCTGCGCGCGATCAGCTCGTCGATGTCGAGCGGATCGAAGCCCATTTTATCGAGCAGGTCGTGGCTCGCGCCCGATCCGGACGGCGTCGGATCGGGCGCTCGCGCCCCGCCGAGTTCCTCGAGCACGTCCTGCGCGCTCTCGGCGAGCTTCGCGCCCTGCTTGATGAGGGCGTGGCAGCCCTTGGAGAGCGGCGAGTGGATCGATCCGGGAATGGCAAGCACCTCGCGTCCCTGCTCCGCCGCCAGGCGCGCGGTTATCAGCGAGCCCGAATCGAGCGCGGCCTCTACAACGAGGCAGCCGCGGGCGAGACCCGAAATAAGTCGGTTGCGGCGCGGGAAATTTGCCGCGTTGGGCGGTGCGCCGAGCGCGAACTCGGACACGAGCGCACCCCGCGATGCGATTTCCTCCGCAAGCGCTTGGTTGCGCCTGGGATACACGATGTCGATTCCGGTCCCCAGGACCGCGATGGTCGAGCCGCGTCCTTCCAACCCGCCGCGGTGCGCTGCGCTGTCCACGCCCAGAGCAAGGCCGCTCACAATGGCGAGTCCGGCCTCGCTCAAGGTGCGGGCGAAGCTCTGCGCGTTCTTCATTCCCTGGGGCGTGGCGTTTCGGCTGCCGACCACCGCGAGAGCGGAGGAGGAAAGAAGCTTCACGTCGCCGGTGACATAGAGCAGGGCCGGCGGGTCCGGGATTTCCAGGAGCTGCTTGGGGTATTCGGTATCGGCGAGCGTGAGCAGCGCGTGGCCGGCTTGGGCCGCCCATTGGAGCGTTTTTTCGACTTCGGGGCCCTTGTTGCGCTCGAGGATGCGCGCCGCAAGCGCCTCGGGTACCACTCGACCGAGCTGCGATCCCGTGGCGCTCAGTATCCGGGTCGGCAGACCGAAGGTCGAAAGCAGGGATCGGAATCTCCGGTCACCGAGTCCGGGGACGAGGCTCAACTCGATCCAAGCGGCCAGTTCGCCCGCGTCGCTCATGGGCGAGTGCCTCGGCGACAGTGCCGCGGACCCAAGCGCGCTCAGGGGTTCAGCACGATGTCCCCCGGCTGGATCGGCCGCGAACTTTCCATGACCAAGGCATAGGAGACCGAGTTAAAAGTGCGGAAGATGAATACCAAGCCGTAGCGCTCGGGGGGAAGCTGAATTGCTGGGGAGCGGTCGCGCGATTTCAAATAGTCCCGCTGGTTGTAGATCACGACGTTACGGTAGACGGCGAGCACGTTCCCGGGCTCCAAGCCGTCGCGGCTGCCTCTGTTGATTGAGATGATCGAGTCGCGCCCGCCCACGCTGGTAGCGAGGGCGTCATAGAGTCCCATGATTCGGCCGTTGACCGCGGAGGCCGGCGCACGGGGCACGTACTGGGCGATGGTGGGCGGGGGCGCTGGAATGAGCCTGTCCCCCGCGGAGATCTCCTTTTTGGAATCGAGGATCTGCACCGTGGCGGGCTCGCCGCTTTGCGTCACGCGCGCGGTGCCGAGGAACACGGCTTCAAAACCGAGCGTCCTGCGGCTGTCCGGATCGACGAGCGGCCGGCCGGCCCGGTAGACCTGCCAGACCGGAATGTCGGCGCCGCCGAAACCGCTGACGTAGGCCACGTTGCCCGCTCCGACGTTCACCCGGTTCTCTTCCGTGGCGATGATGCGCGGGGCCTTGTCAAGGCCGCCTTCCTCGATGAGGAGCGGTTGCGTCAGGAACGGCTCGATCGCCTTGAGCGGAATTGCGGGTATCGCTTCCTTGGCCAGCGGCTCGCCGTAGATGCGCGGCGAGAGCTTCACCGAACCGGCGGGGGGACGAGCAGCGCCGCTGTCCTCCCCCAGGCGCAATTGCGGCGGAGACACGCTCCGGTCGAGGACCAGCACGTCGCCGGGAGAAATGAGGTGGGGATTGCGGATCTGCTCTTGATTCATGCGCCAGATCTCGGGCCAGCGCCACGGGTCTTTGAGGAATTTCGTGGCGATGCTCCAGAGCGTATCGCCCCTCTGTACGACGTGGCGGTCCGGGGCGTTGTCTCGCAGCGTCAGCTCGCCTTGTGCGAGGGCCAGCGAAGCCGCGCCCGCAAGGACGAGCGCGCGGAGAGCTGTGATAGACTTTTGCATGTCCGCCTCGTCTTCGTCTGGATTGACCCGCCTTAGTCCCAATATTGGCTATTGAGGTGCGCTTTTTACAGTCCGCATTAAATTCTGCCGCTAATTCTTTCTATTTGCAAGTATTTATGGCGTTGCTGAACATCCTCCGCTACCCCGATCCGAGGCTCTACAAGAAGGCCGCCCGGGTACTCGAGGTCGACGAATCGGTTCGCGCACTGGTGCGCGACATGGCCGAAACGATGTACGCCGCACCCGGGGTCGGCCTCGCGGCGACGCAGGTCGACGTACACAAGCGAGTCATCGTCATCGACGCTTCGGAAACCCGCGACCAGCTGCTGGTGCTGATCAACCCGGAAATCGTTGCGCGGGAAGGTACCCAGTACTGCGAGGAAGGATGTCTCTCGGTTCCGGGAATCTACGAGCCGGTTGAGCGCGCAGAGCTCGTAACGGTGCGCGCGCTCGGCGTGGAAGGGAAATCCTTCACCCTTACCGCCGGGAAGCTGCTCGCGATCTGCATCCAGCACGAAATGGATCACCTCGAGGGCAAAGTTTTCGTGGACTATCTGTCGCGCCTCAAGCAGCAGCGCATCAGGGCGAAACTTCAAAAACAACTGCGCAAGACGGCCTGAGAGGCGGCTCTTTCGGTTCGTTATTACGCGAAGGGCGAAACGCTTCGCCTGGTCGGCAATGGGGGTTGCGCCCGTGAAAATCGTTTTCGCCGGCACACCCGAATTTGCGGCGCGTTGCCTTGAGGCGCTTTTGGAATCTCGCCACCGCGTGAGCGGCGTGCTGACCCGGCCGGACCGGCCTGCGGGTCGCGGTCTCGAACCGGCTGCTTCGCCGGTGAAGCGACTCGCGATCTCACGCGGAATCGAGGTTGACCAGCCCGCCGACCTCAGGGACACGCAATTACACGAGAAGCTGAAAGACAGAAGGCCGGACATCATGGTCGTCGCCGCCTATGGGCTGATTCTGCCGCAGGCGGTGCTCGAAATCCCCCGCTACGGTGCGGTCAACATTCACGCATCCCTCTTGCCGCGCTGGCGCGGCGCGGCGCCCATACAGCGGGCGCTTCTCGCGGGGGATCGAGAAACCGGTGTATCCATCATGCAGATGGACGTGGGGCTCGACACGGGGCCGGTGCTGCTGCAGGAGGCGATTCCGATCCTGGAGGACGACACCGCGGGTGCCCTGCACGACCGGCTTGCAGGGCTTGGCGCGAAGCTCATCGTGCGCGCCTTGAGCGAGCTCGAAGCGGACCGGCTCAGACCCCGCCCCCAGCCCGCCGAAGGGGTGACGCATGCAGTGAAGCTCGACCAGCGCGAGTCGCGCCTGGACTGGCGTGAGAGCGCGGTCGCGGTCAGCCGCCGCGTTCGCGCCTTCGATCCGGCGCCCGGCGTGCGCGTGCGCTTGCGCGGAGTGGAGCTGAAGATCTGGCGGTGCGCTGCCGCCCCGGGGCGAGGGAGACCGGGTGAAGTGCTGAACGTACACCCAAGCGGCGTGCTCGTTGCCTGCGGAGAAGGCGCCCTCCTTATCGCCGAGTTGCAGCGTTCCGGTGGAAAGCGGCTCGCGGCGGCCGAGTTTCTCAGAGGATTTCCGCTTTCGGCGGGCGAGCGCTTCGAAGTCTGAGCGCGTGGCACGGGCCACGGCGCCCTGCCTATAATGCGCGGTAACGCCCGTGACCTTGAGCAGCATGCCCCTCTCCGCCGTTTCCGCCGGTCCTTCCCTTGCACAGGCCTTCGTTGCCGCCGCCGAGGTCGTCGGGCGCGTGCTCGACGGGGAGAGCCTGAACACGGCACTCGGCGACCTGAAACACCGGGCCCCAGGGCAAGCGGTCATCGCTGCGGCGCAGGATCTTTGCTACAACGCATTGCGCGGTTACGGTGTGGTCGACGTGGCGCTCGACCGGCTACTGGAGCGGCCTCTCACCGATTCTCGATTGCGCGGGTTGCTTCTCGCGGCGTTCGCGGAGCTCGCGGCGCGGCCGCAGGCCGCGCATGCAGTGGTGCATCAGGCGGTCGAGGCGGCCGTCTTGCTCGGGCACTCGCGCGCGAAGGGACTGGTCAACGCCGTGCTGCGCAACTTCCAGCGCCGCATGCACCAACTGCTCCCGGAAATCGAGGCGACCGAGCCCGGCCGCTATCGCCACCCGCAGTGGTGGATCGACGCGCTGCGCGCGGCGCATCCCCACGGATGGGAGGCTGCGCTCTTGGAGTCGAACCGGCATCCGCCCATGGTGCTCCGGGTCAACCGGCGACGGCTGCCGGCGAGCGCGTATCTGGAGAAACTCGACCGGGCCGCGATTCCCGCCCGGGCGCTGGGCGAGGAGGCGGTGCTGCTCGAGAAACCTTGCCGGGTCGAGCGGCTCCCCGGATTCGCCGCCGGCGAGGTCTCCGTGCAGGACGCGGGCGCGCAGCGGGCGGCACCGCTTCTGGATGTTCGCGACGGGATGCGCGTCCTCGATGCCTGTGCCGCGCCGGGCGGAAAAACCGGACACCTGCTCGAGCTCGCCCAGTGCGAGTTGCTTGCGGTGGACGCGGACGGAGAGCGGGCGCGGCGTATCGCCGAAAATCTTTCCCGGCTGGGGCTCACTGCAAAAATCGTGGTCGGCGATTGCCGCGATCCGGAGAGCTTCAGCGAAGGCAGGACGTTCGATCGGATTCTCCTGGATGCGCCCTGCTCGGCGTCGGGCGTGGTGCGACGCCATCCCGACGTCCGGTGGCTGCGCCGGAGGGCCGACGCGTCCGAGTTCGCCGGCACTCAGGCGCAGCTGCTCGAGGCGTTGTGGCGGGTGCTCACGGCCGATGGTAAATTGTTGTACGCGACATGCTCGGTGTTTCCGGAGGAAAACGGGGGGCAAGTGCGCGCGTTTCTCACGCGGCACCCGGAAGCCGAGCTGCTCCCGATTCCAGGGCTTGACGACGGGCAGATCCTGCCGGGCGCCCATAGCGACGGCTTCTTCTACGCTTTGCTGACAAAAGGCCGGCCGCCTACATGACCGCAAGCTTTCGTCGATCCGCCGCCGCGCTTGCCTTCGCGGCGTCGGCGCTCGCCGAGCCCATCCAGGTGAATAATGTCGGATTGGAACTCGCGGAGACGCGATATTCCCTGTACGCGGATTTTCGCCTGGATCTGACGGCTCCGCTGCTGGAGGCCCTGAAAAATGGCGTGTCGCTCGGTTTCCTCGTGGAATTCGAGCTGACGCGGCCGCGCTGGTACTGGTTTGATGAAAAGTCCGCTTCCGAAAAGCTGGAGCTGCGGCTTGCCTATCTCCCGTTGGCGCAACAGTACCGGCTCTCCAGCGGGACGCTCCATCAGAATTTCCCCACGCTCGCCGAGGCGCTTCAAGCGCTCGGCACGGTTCACGGCTGGCCGGTGCTGGGACAGGATCGGGTCGACAACGGCCGAAAATACATCGCTTCGGTGCGCATGCGCCTGGACCCGGCTCAACTGCCGACGCCGTTCCGCGTGAGCGCGGTCACCAACCGCGAGTGGACGCTTGCCTCCGACTGGAAGCGATTTCCGTTCACGCCGCTTGCGCCGGTGCGGGAGGCCCGATGACCTATGTGCTGGTCGGCAGCGCGGCGCTCGGCGGCATCCTGCTGTTCCTGCTCGCCGCGGCGACAGCCAACTCGCCGCTCTTTGCCGAGCACTATCCGCTGCTGCTCGGCCTGAACGCGGCGATCGCCCTCGCGCTCCTCGGGCTTGTGGCATACCAGCTCGCGATCCTGGCGCGGCAGCGCCGGGCAAAGGTGTTCGGCTCGCTGCTCACTTTCCGGGTGCTCGTCATGTTTGCCCTGGTGGGCGTCGTTCCCGGGCTCCTTGTCTATACCGTGTCGCTGCAGTTTCTCGCGAAGAGCATCGAGTCGTGGTTCGACGTGCGCGTCGAGCGCGCGCTCGAGGGCGGACTCAATCTCGGCCGCGCGGCGCTCGACGTCATGCTGAACGAGCTGCTGCTCAAGGCCCATGTGATGGCGCTCGACCTCTCCGAGGACCCGACACGCCAACAACCCGCTGCGCTTGCCCGCTTGCGCGAGCAGGCCTACGTCGAAGAAGCATTGCTGCTGAACGAGCGGGGAGAAGTTCTGGCGAGCGCGAGCCGCGAGACCGCAAGACTCGTACCGCCCTCCCCGGCTGCGCAGGCGCTGCGCGAAGGGCGGCAGGTGCGCGGCTATAGCGCGGTCGAGCCCGTCGGGGACAAAGGACTTCTGCTGCGCGTGATCGTGCCGCTGGACGGCCCGAAGCTCGCCGGAGGGCCGCGCCTGCTGCAGCTTACGCACTGGGTGCCTCAGGCGCTCGCCGAACAAGGCGAATCGGTCCAGAGCGTATATCGCGCCTACAAGGAACTGTCGCTGTCTCGCCAGGGGCTGAAGGAGATCTACATTCTCACGCTGACCCTGACGCTGCTGCTCGCGCTGCTTTCCGCGATCGCGCTCGCGTTCCTGTTGTCGCGGCGCCTGTCGCAGCCGCTCGCCGTGCTCGCCGAGGGCACGCAGGCGGTGGCGCGGGGCGATTTTTCACGCCGCGCACCGGTCACGAGCCGCGACGAGCTGGGCATCCTCACCCAGTCGTTCAACAGCATGACTCAGCAGCTGGGCGAGGCGCGCCGCGCCGCCCAACGCAACCAGGCGCAGCTCGAGACCGCCAAGGGGTATCTGGAAAGCGTCCTTGCCAATCTATCGGCGGGAGTGCTCGTTTTCGATCACGGACTCGTCCTGCGAATCGCAAACAGCGGGGCGGGAGGCATATTGCAGGAGAATCTCGCGCCCCTCATCGGAGCAAGGCTCGAGGATTGGCCCGCGCTCGCCGAGTTTGCACGCATGCTGCGGGAAGAATTCCGGCAGCACAGCGGCGCCGAATGGCAGCAGCAGATCGAGATGCGCGACCGTGGAGCGGTGATTCTGGTGCGCGGCTCCCCCCTTCCCGGGGCGAGCGGCGGCGGCTACGTCGTGGTGTTCGACGACGTCACGCAATTGATTGCGGCTCAGCGCGCAACCGCCTGGGGCGAGGTCGCGCGCAGACTCGCCCACGAGATCAAGAATCCCCTCACACCGATCCAGCTCGCAGCGGAGCGCCTGCAGGCGAAGCTCACCGACAAGCTTTCCCTCGAAGAGGCGCAGGCTCTCGACCGCGCCACCGAGACGATCGTCGCGCAGGTGACTGCGTTGAAGAACATGGTCGATGGCTTCCGCGACTACGCCCGCACGCCCCCGCCGCAGCTCGACGGGCTGGATCTGAACCGGCTGGTCGCTGAGGTGCTCGCCTTGTACGAGCAGTCCGGAACCCGGATTCAAGCGGACCTGCAGAAGGGTATCCCCGCGGTGCGCGGCGACCCCGACCGTCTGCGGCAGGTGATCCACAATCTGCTTCAGAACGCCCAGGACGCGCTTTCCGGCAGCGGCGATCCGAAGATCGAAGTATCGACCGAGCATTCAGGCGGCCAGGTGTGGCTGCGGATCAGCGACAACGGCTGCGGGTTTCCCGAGGCGATCATCGACGGCGCGTTCGAGCCCTACGTCACCACCAAGCCCAAGGGGACCGGACTCGGGCTCGCGATCGTGAAGCGGATCATCGACGAGCACCACGGCACCATCCGGATAGAGAACCGCACGGAGAGGGAAGGCGGTCGCGGCGCGGCGGTGCGCATCTCGTTTCCGCTTGCGGCCTGAATCGGTCATGGCGCAGATACTGGTCGTTGACGACGAAGTCGGAATCCGCGAGCTGCTGTCGGAAATCCTTTCCGACGAGGGCCATTCGGTGCAGCTCGCCGAGAATGCCACCGCGGCGCGCTCGTTGCGCTCGCGGGGGCGGCCCGATCTCGTGCTGCTCGACATCTGGATGCCCGACGCGGACGGAATCACGCTCCTGAAGGAATGGGCCAGCGGCGGCCAGCTCAACATGCCGGTCATCATGATGTCGGGCCACGGCACCATCGATACCGCGGTGGAGGCGACGCGCATCGGCGCGATGGATTTCCTGGAAAAGCCGATCGCGCTGCAAAAGCTGCTTGCGACCGTCAAGCGCGCGCTGCGGGCGGGCGAATCGCGCGCGGTCCCGCCTCTCAGCATCGCCAACTTCGGCCGCTCGGCGCGCCTCACCGAGCTGAAAAAACGCCTCGCGCGAATCTCCGCCGCGGGCACGGCGGTATTGATGCGCGGCGAGAAGGGCGTGATGCCGGAGCTCTATGCGCGCTATCTTCAACAGCCCAATACGCCGTGGATCGACGCGGCGCAGGCGCTCAACGACGCTTCCCAGGACTTGCTCCAGCAGGCTGCCGGCGGCGTGCTGTTCGTCGAGGAGCTGGCGGCGCTGTCAAAGAACCAGCAAAAGCACCTGGCGTTCTTCACCGCTCGCGCGGAAAAGATCAACATGCGGCTCGTGTCCTTCACGGCGGAGGAGCCGAAACGCCTGGTGGAGTCGCAGGGCTTCGACCCGGCGCTGATGCAGGGGCTCGCCGGAATCGTCATCGCGCTTCCGGCCTTGCGCGAGCATCCGGAGGACATCCCGGAAATCGCGAGCCTGATGCTTGCGCAGCTGGTGGAAACACGCTTTTGTCCGCCGCGAAACTTCTCCACCGGAGCCCTCAACGTGCTGCGCTATTTCTCCTGGCCCGGCAACCTCGAGGACCTCGCCGCCGCGGTGCGCACCCTGGCGCTCACCAGCCTCGAGGAGGAGATCGGCGCGGGCGACGCCGAACGGGTGGTGCCGCAGTTCGCGCGCCGCGCAGCCGGGGTGGGCCTGTCGCTCGATCTGCCTTTGCGAGAGGCGCGCGAGGCCTTCGAGCGCAACTACTTCGAGCATCACCTCGCGCAGGCGAACGGATCCATCGCGCGCGTCGCCGAGCGCAGCGGCCTCGAGCGCACCCATTTATACCGGAAGCTCAAGGCGCTCGGCATATTCACAGGAAGAAAAGAGGACTGAGTCGGAGCTTGGGCAGAGACCACGATTCGGAATAGAATGCGTCCTTTTTTGCGCGGATTCCCGCCGTGAAAATCGTGATTCTCGGCGCGGGCCAGGTCGGCTCGACCGTCGCCGAAAGCCTCGCGTCCGAAGCCAACGACATCACCGTGGTGGACATCGACGGGGCGAGGCTGCGCAGCCTGCAGGACCGGCTGGACCTTCGCACGGTGCTCGGCAGCGCAGCGCACCCCTCGGTGCTGGTGGAGGCGGGTATCGAGGACTGCGACCTCATGATCGCGGTGACGCAAAGCGACGAGACGAATCTGGTGGCGTGCAAGCTGGCGCAGCAATTGTTCAACGTGCCCACGCGCGTCGTGCGCCTGCGGGCCACCGATTACCTCGCCAACGAGCGCGTGCTCGGTCCGGACTGCTTCGGCGTGGATCTTGCCATCTGTCCCGAGCAGATCCTTACCGACTACATCGCCAAGCTCGTCGAGTTTCCCGAAGCGCTGCAGGTGCTCGAGTTCGCCCACGGCAAGGCGAGCCTGGTCGCGGTGCGCGCTTTCCAGGGCGGCCCGCTCGTCGGTCATCCGTTGAAGGACCTGAAGAAGCACATCCCTTCGGTGGACACGCGCATCGCCGCCATATTCCGCGGCGACAGCCCGATCCTGCCCGAGGGCGACACCGTGGTCCAGGCCGGAGACGAGGTATTCTGCCTTGCCGCGACGCAAGACATCCGTCGGGTCATGCACGAGCTGAGGCGCGTGGACAAGCCGGTGAGCAGGGTCATGATCGCCGGGGGAGGCAACATCGGATTGCGCCTCGCGCGCGCGATCGAGCGCGACTACGCGGTCAAGATCATCGAATACGACAAGAGGCGCTGCGAGATACTCTCCACGCGCCTGGACCGCGCGCTCGTGCTACAGGGCGACGTCACCGACGAAGGGCTCCTCGAGGCGGAAAACGTCTCGGACATGGATCTCTTCGTGGCGGTCACCAACGACGACGAGAACAACATCATGTCGTGCCTGCTCGCCAAACGCATGGGCGCGCGCCGCGTGGTGGCGCTCATCAACCGGCGCTCCTACGTCGATCTGCTGCAGGCCGGGCAGATCGATATCGCGATCTCGCCGGCGCAGGCGACCATCGGCACGCTGCTCGCCCACGTGCGGCGCGGCCACGTCACCCAGGTGCACAGCCTGCGCCGCGGCGCGGCCGAGGCGCTCGAGGCCGTGGTGCACGGGGACCGCGATTCGTGCCGCTGCGTCGGCCGCAAGATCGAGGAGGTCGATCTCCCGAGAGGAGCGGCGATCGCGGCGATCGTGCGCGGTGAAAAGGTGATCATGGCCCATCACGACACCGTGGTGCAGTCCGAGGACCACGTGATCGTGTTCGTCACCGACAAGAAGCTCCTGCCCAAGGTGGAGAAACTGTTCGAGGTCAGCGTCGGCTTCGTCTGAAGCGGATTCCAGCGCGCCATGGCGAGGCTCGTTCCCGTTCTCAACGTGCTGAGCGTCGTGATCGTCATCTTCGCGCTCGCCATGCTGCTGCCTCTGCTGGTATCGGTCATTTACGGCGATGCGGCGCGGGACGCCTATGAGGTCGCCGTGCCGGTTACCTTTGCAAGCGGGGCGGTGCTATGGATTGCGACCCTCGCGGGCCGCGCCGAGCTGCAGCCGCGAGACGGGTTTCTCCTGGTGGCGCTGGTGTGGACGGTGCTGCCCGCGCTCGCGACAATGCCCTTGCTGGTTCACGCCTCCGACCTCAGCTTCACCGACGCGTATTTCGAAACGGTGGCGGCACTCACGACCACGGGCTCGACCGTATTGTCGGGGCTCGACCGGCTGCCGCCGTCGATCAATTTCTGGCGCTGCGAGCTGCAGTGGCTGGGCGGCATGGGCATCATCGTCCTTGCGGTGGCGATCCTGCCGCTGCTCGGCGTCGGCGGCAGCCAGATCATGAGGGCGGAAACCCCGGGGCCCATGAAGGACACCAAGCTCACTCCGCGCATCACCGAGACGGCCAAAGGCCTGTGGCTGGTGTACGCGATCATGACGCT
>DASPXL010000200.1:0-4967 GCA_035637375.1 Burkholderiales bacterium | reverse complement strand
GGGCCGCTGGGCTGCGATCAGCACCGTCGCGAAGCGCGAGCTCGCGGCGTACTTCGAGTCCCCGGTGGCCTACGTGTTCCTGGTCATCTTTCTCCTGCTCGCCGGGTTCTTCACCTTCACCTTCGGCGGTTTCTTCGAGCGGGGCGAGGCCTCGCTCGCGGCGTTCTTCAACTGGCTGCCATGGCTGTTCCTGTTTCTCGTGCCCGCGGCGGGCATGCGGCTGTGGTCCGAGGAGCGGCGCCTCGGGACGATCGAGCTGCTGCTCACCATGCCGGTGGCCACTTGGCAGGCGATTCTCGGCAAGTTTCTCGCTTCATGGCTGTTTCTCGTTATCGCGCTCGCGCTGACTTTCCCAATCGTGATCACTGCCAACTGGCTCGGCGACCCGGACAACGGGGTGATCGCGAGCGGCTACGTCGGGGCGGCCCTGCTCGCGGGCGCCTACCTCGCGGTGAGCTGCATGACCTCGGCGCTCACGCGCAACCAGGTGATCGCCTTCATCCTCGCGGTGGTGCTGTGCCTGCTCCTGATCCTGGTCGGGTTCTCGCCGCTCACCGATCTGCTCGCGCGCTGGGCGAGCCCCTGGCTGGTGGAAGCGGTGACGAAGTTTTCGGTCCTGACCCACTACGACGGTTTCCAGAAAGGCGTGCTCGAGTCGCGCGACCTGCTCTACTTCCTGTCGGTCATGGCGTTCACGCTGTTTGCGACCGGCGTCGTCATCCGCAGCCACCGGGCCGGCTAGCGGCGGACCATGCAGAAGAAGACCGAGAATCTGCTCTACTCCGGCGGCGGTCTTGTCGCCGCGTTCGTCATCCTGATCCTCGCCAACCTCGTTCTCGGCGCGGCGAGAGGGCGCATCGACCTGACCCAGGGCAAGCTCTTTACGCTGTCGGAAGGCACTCGCGCGGTGCTCGCGAAGCTCGAGTCGCCGGTCAAGATCCGCCTCTACTTCACGCAGGGTGACGCGGGCGTGCCCCTGCCGATCAAGGCCTACGGGCGCAGGGTCGAGGACCTGCTCGCGGAGTTCAGGCAGGCGGGTCGCGGCAAGGTCCTCGTCGAGAAGCTCGATCCCCAGCCCGATTCCGACGCGGAGGACTCGGCGACCCTGGAGGGCATAGAAGCCCAGGTCACGTCCACGGGCGAAAAGTTCTACCTCGGCGCGGCGGTCAGCTATCTCGACCAGAAGCTCGCGCTGCCGGCGCTCACGCCGGACCGCGAGCCGCTTCTCGAGTACGACCTCACGCGCGCGATCGCGCGCGCCACGGCGACATCGAAGCCCGTCGTGGGAGTGATGAGCGCGCTGCCGGTGTTCGGCATGCCGCCCAGCCAATTTACAGGCGGCCAGCCGCTGGAACCGCAGGTGTTCGTCGGCGAGCTGCGGCGCGACTACACCGTGAAGCGCGTGAGCCTCGGGGCGGAGCGCATCGACGACGACATCAAGGTGCTGCTCGTCGTCCACCCGCGCGGCATCGGCGACCGGGCCCAGTACGCGCTCGACCAGTTCGTGCTGCGCGGAGGGAAGCTGATCGCGTTCCTGGACCCGAACGCCTACTTCGATCAGATGGGCGGGATGGCCTCCATGGGAATGGGCGGCGGCACGCCGTCCTCGCTCGACAAGCTGCTCAAGGCCTGGGGCCTCGCCTTCGACTCGGGCAAGGTGGTGCTCGACATGCGCTACCTCACCGGAGCGGGAGCGCGCACTCTGCCGACGCTGCTCTCGCTCAACGACAACGCCTTCGATCCCCACGATATCACGACCGCGCGGCTCGGGTCGCTCCTTATGCCGTTTGCCGGTGTATTTACCGGCAAGCCCGTCGAAGGCCTGAGCGAAACCGTGCTGATGAAGACTTCGGCTTATTCGCAGCTCGTCGATTCGTTCTCCGCCACGACTCAAGGGGAGGCCGCAATCAAGGGGTTCGCGCCCTCGGGAACGGAATACCCCCTCGCGGTGCGCCTGAGCGGCAAATTCAAGACTGCGTTTCCCGAAGGCCCGCCGAAGGCCGATGACAAGGGCGACAAGAAGGCCGCGGCCGCGCAGGTCTCACAGGCGGCTCCGCTCAAGGAATCGGCGGCGGAAAACGCCGTGGTGCTGGTCGGCGACAGCGATTTCATCAACGACGGCGCGGCGGTGCAGGTCCAGGAGATCTTCGGACAGAGGATCGTGGTCCCGCGCAACGGCAACCTCGCCTTCGCGCAGGCTCTGGTCGACCAGTTCGCGGGGGATCCGGCGCTTATCAGTTTGCGCAGCCGCGCGAGTGCCGCCCGGCCGTTCACCGTGATCCGCGACATGGAGGCGAAGGCGCAGCAGGCCTACCTCGGCAAGATCAAGGAGCTCGAGAACAACCTCACCCAGACGCAGGAGAAGCTCAACGCGCTGCAAAAAGGCAGGGGGACCGGAGCCGGCGCGATCCTCTCGGCCGAGCAGCAGGTGGAGCTCGAGAACTTCCGCAAGAAAGCGGCCGAGACGCGCCTCGTGCTGAAGGAGGTGCGCCGCGAGCTGCGCGCCGACAGCGAGGCGCTGCAGTTCTGGACCAAGGTCCTCAACATCGCGCTCGTGCCCCTGCTCGTCGCGATCGCGGGCATCGCGCTGGCGATTTGGCGCCGCCGCAGGGTACCCGCTCTATGAACCGCAAGCAGTTCCTTATCGCGCTTGCCGTGCTCGTGGTCCTCGCCGCGGCGGGAGCCGGCGTGATCGTGTCCGACCGCTCGGGTTGGAATACGACCGATTCGCGCGCCGGGCAGAAGGTGATCGCCGGGCTGCGGATCAGCGAGGTCGCCGGGATCGCGATCCGCGATTCCGCGGGCGAGCTGCACCTCGACCGCGTCGAGGCCGGGTGGAACGTGCGCGAGCGCGCCGGCTTCGCCGCCGAGACGGATCGGATCGGCGAGCTTCTCGTGAAGATCGCGGAGCTGAAAGTCGTGCAGAGCGAGTCCCTGCCGGAGAGCCAGCGCGCGCGCCTCGAACTGGTCGAACCGAAAGACAAGGGCGCGGGAACGCTGCTCGAGCTGAAGGACGCCAAGGGCGGCACGCTTGCCCGGCTGCTTCTGGGCAAGAAAGTGGTGAAAGGCACCACGGTCGCTTCGCTTGGGCGCGGCGAGGCGGAGGCGACCGGCCGTTACCTCACGGCGGGAGGCGACGCCGGCACGATGCTGGTGGTCGCGGAGCCCCTGGCGCAAGTCGAGTCGAAGGCGGACGCGTGGCTGGTGAAGGACCTGATCCGCGCCGACGGCGCGAGGTCGATCGCCTCATCGAAAGACGGGAAGCCGCGCTGGACGGTGACGCGCGAACGCGAGTCCGCCGACTGGAAGTTCGCGGGCTCGGGGGAAAAACCCGATTTGCAGAAAGCGACCGACCTCGCGAGCTCGCTCAATTGGGTGAACCTCGTCGATGTCGTCGCCGACCCGGCGAAGGTCGACACGGGCCTCGATCATGCAGTCGTCATCAAGGCGGAGACCTTCGACGGCCCGAGCTATACGCTCAGGATAGGCAACCGCGCGGGCGACAACTACTACGTCCGCGTCGCGGTTTCAGGCGAGCCGCGCAAGACCCGCGCCCCGGAAAAGAGCGAGAAGGCCGAGGACAAGGCGAAGAAGGACAAGGAGTTCGAGGAGCAGCGCAAGAAACTCGCGGAGAAGCTAGAGCGGGAGAAGAAGCTCGACAAGTGGACTTATCTGGTCGGGAAGAACGTCATCGAGCCGCTGCTTCGCGACCGCTCGCAGCTGATGCCGGAAAAGAAAACGAAAAGGAGTTGACAGTGGAAATCAAGGGCAGCGCATTCGTCGTCACAGGCGGAGCCTCGGGCCTGGGCGAAGGCACGGTGAGGACGCTCGCCGCGGCCGGGGCGAAGGTCGTGATCGCGGATTTGCAGACCGACAAGGGCGAGGCGCTGACGAAGGAGCTCGGTGCAGCGGCGCGCTTCGTCAAATGCGACGTGACGACAGAATCCGACGGACAGGCTGCGGTGGATGCGGCGCTCAAGAATTTCGGCGGTCTCGAGGGGCTGGTCAATTGCGCCGGGATCGCGATCGCCGAGCGCACGGTGAAGAAGGACGGGCCGCACGGCCTCGCCTCGTTTGCGCGCGTCATCAACATCAACTTGATCGGGACCTTCAACATGATCCGCCTCGCCGCGGTCGCGATGGCCAAGGGCCGGCCCAACGCGGCGGGCGAGCGCGGCGTGATCGTGAATACCGCCTCGGTCGCCGCCTTCGACGGCCAGATCGGGCAGGCGGCCTACTCGGCATCGAAAGGCGGCGTGGTGGGCATGACCCTCGCCGTTGCGCGCGATCTGTCGCGCGACGGCATCCGCGTGTGCACCATCGCTCCGGGCATCTTCGAGACGCCGATGCTGCTCGGCATGCCCAAGGACGTGCAGGAGGCGCTCGCAAAGCAGGTGCCGTTCCCGCCGCGCCTGGGCAAGCCGGCGGACTACGCTCAGCTCGTCCGCCACATCGTCGAGAACGAGATGCTGAACGGGGAGACGATCAGGCTGGACGGCGCCATCCGCATGGCGCCGAAGTGACGCGCGCTCAAAGGGCGCGCGTCATCCCCGCGCAAGCGGGGATCCAGACTCTGGCATTTACCTCGCCGAAACCTGCGCCGCACGTCCCGTGAGCCGGATGATGTGCAGTCCCGTGCCCGCCCGGTCGGCGCTGTAGATGAGACCGCGATCGTCGACCTCGACGTTGTTGGTCTGAATCACCTTGGTGCACGCGGCGGTGATCTTCGGATCGCCCTCCGGATGGCTGATTCCATCGGCGCAGAAGGCCATTGTGTTCTTGTTCGGCGCGGGAATGAAATAAGCAACCTCCTCCACGGCGAACGGGTTGCGGATATCGAAGACGCGGGTGCCCGCGTTGAACCACGAGAAGACGGCGAGCTTCCCGTAGTAGGGGGGATAGAACGACTCGTGGCCCGCGTGGGCGCCGAAGCGCCCGCCGCGGCCGCAGAAATCTCCCGGGTTCTC
>DASPXL010000199.1:0-13422 GCA_035637375.1 Burkholderiales bacterium | reverse complement strand
TTCATCTACAACCTCATACGCGGCTGCAACCCCGCTCCCGGCGCCTGGACGACGTTGAACGGAAAGAAACTGCAGATCTTCGACAGCCGCAAGCATGTGTTCCGTACCTTCGGCGCAGTGAAAGGCAAGATCGGCGAGATTTCCGAAATCGGCGCCGCGAGTTTCTTCGTGACCGCCCAGGGAGGGCGGATCGAAGTCCTCAAGGCCAAGCACGAAGACGGCAAGAAACTCTCCGCAGCGGAATTTGTGGCCCAGAACGGCCTTACTCCGGGCACCATGCTCGGAAACTGACCCGGGCCCGAACAGGCCGCTGGCGGCCCGCGGCTAAAGCGCCCGTCTCGCGTCGCGTTTTTCCTTCGCGGGTGCTCCTGAAAATTTGCGCGCCCCGCGCAAACCATCGCGCCCATCACGGCTCCCCGCCGGCTCCGGTCCGGGTGCGGGCGCTCAGGACGATTTGACTGTTCCACTATTCACTGTAAAAATGTCGCCCAGGATTTTGTTTATTCAATAACTTACGGACTTTCAGGCACGGCCTCAGGAAGCGCTTTCCGCCGGGCCGACGAGCTTCTGTATTTATCCCGTCGGTGCACCCGCGAAGCAGCGCCCAGCCGCTCCGGGAGGGCCGATTTCAGAAGGGGGTTAGCGTAAAATGCAGGGGCGACTCGGGGGCACATTCCCTCGTTGAACAACAATAAGAACAAACCGGAGAGGCAATGAGCAAAGCGGGGTTCTGGAAAAAAGACTGGTTTCTCGGTCTGGGGCTTACGCTCGCGCTGCTGTTTGCAGGCGGCTCCCAGCTCATCCAGGGCCTCGAGCGCTCGGCCTACGACTGGGGCGTCCGGGCCTCTTCGCGTGCTCCGTCCGACAAGGTGGCGATCATCGCGATCGACGATCAATCCTTAAGCAATATCGGCCGGTGGCCGTGGTCGCGCGAGGTCATGGCAAAGATGACGGATAAGCTTGCTGTGGCTAAGGCCAAGCTTATCGCCAATACCGTGCTGTTCTTCGAACCGCAGCTCGATCCCGGTCTCGTCTACGTAAACAAGCTTCAAGAGATTTACGGTCGGCTCGTTCCCGCGGGTACTGACCCGAACAAGCCGCCGCGTGGTCTTTCATCCGAGTTGGCGCAGATCGGGACAACGCTGCGCGAAGCCGAGAGCGCGCTCAACCCCGACCGCAAGCTCGCCGAGAGCTTCGAAAAAGCCGGCAACGTCCTGCTGCCCATAGACGTCGCGTGGGGCGAACCGCGCGGGAAACCCGACAGGCCATTACCCGAGTTCGTCGTGAAAAACGCGCTGCCGAAAGTATCAACGGGCGAAGATCTTCCGCTATTGACTCGGGCCTTGCAATATCCGATCGAGAACCTCGGCAAAGAAGCTGTTGGTCTCGGCCATCTCAATCTCTGGAAAGACATCGACGGCACTGTTCGATCCGAGCCGCTCGTTGTTGCTTATTTTGATCACTATTTTCCATCGCTGTCGATGATGATCGCGGCGAGGAGCCTCAATCTGGGGGTCGGCGACATCGCGGTCCAGCTTGGCGAGGGCGTGCGGCTCGGCAAGCTCAAGATCACGACCGATTCGGCCTTGCTGATGAACACATATTTCTACAAGGATCGCGACGGCCGACCGGCGTTCCAGGTCGATTCGTTTTACGATCTTTACTCCGGCAAGATCCCGGTCGACAAGTATCGGGACAAGATCGTCCTGATTGGATTTACCGCATCTGGCCAGACGGAGCTTCCGGCCACACCGATCTCGCCCGCAATGCCGCCGGTGCTGACGCTCGCGCACGCGGTGTCGTCGATACTGCAGGAACATTTCTTTGTGCGCCCGACCTGGGGAATCTGGGTTGAGTTCCTGGTGTTTGTCTTGATCGCGGCCTACCTGATCGTGCTGCTGCCACGGCTCTCCGCGGGCGTGGGGGCTGGGGCGACTATCGGCGTTGCGGCGCTTGTGCTCGCCGCGCACTTCGTCCTCATGACGGGCCAGGGCGTGTGGCTGCAGTTGATGCAGCCGCTCGCTCTCTTGGTGGTCGGCCACGTTTTGCTCGTGACGAAACGCTTCGTCGTCACCGAGCGCGGCAAGGAAGTGTCCGACGCGCAGTCGGCCGCCAATGCGCGCATGCTCGGCCTCGCCTTCCAGGGGCAAGGCCAGCTCGACATGGCCTTCGACTACTTCCGCAAGGTGCCGCTGGACGACACCGTGATGGACAATCTCTACAATCTCGCGCTCGACTTCGAGCGCAAGCGCCAGTTCAACAAGGCCGAAGCGGCGTTCCGCTACATGGCCGACTACAACCCGAAATTCCGGGATCTCGAGGCGAAATTGTCGCGCGCCAAGCAGATGTCGGAAACGGTCATCCTCGGCGGCGCGCAGACCCACCCCGGCGGCACGCTTGCGCTCGGCGCAGGCACCGAGAAGCCGATGCTCGGTCGCTACCAGGTGGAAAAAGAGCTCGGCAAGGGCGCCATGGGCGTCGTGTATCTCGGCAAGGACCCGAAAATCGGGCGCGTCGTGGCGATCAAGACCATGGCGCTTTCGCAGGAGTTCGAGGCCGACGAGCTCGCCGAGGTCAAGGAGCGTTTCTTCCGCGAGGCCGAGACCGCGGGGCGCCTGAGCCATACCAATATCGTGACCATCTTCGACGCCGGCGAGGAGCACGACCTGTGCTACATCGCAATGGAACTCCTGAAGGGCAAGGACCTGGTTCCGTTCACCAAGCAGGGCAATACGCTGCCGATCGAGAAGGTCGTGTCGATCATGGGGCGCGTGGCCGATGCGCTCGGTTACGCGCACAAACAAAACGTCGTGCATCGGGACGTGAAGCCGGCCAACGTCATGTACGAACCGGAGAACGATGTGGTCAAGGTGACCGATTTCGGGATCGCCCGCATCACCGATTCGTCCAAGACCAAGACCGGGATGGTGCTCGGGACGCCCTCCTACATGTCTCCGGAACAGCTGCAGGGCAAGAAGATCGACGGCCGCAGCGACCTGTTCTCGCTCGCGGTGAGTCTCTACCAGCTCGCCTGCGGAAAGCTTCCTTTCGAGGGGGATTCGATGGCGCAGCTCATGTACAAGATTGCCAACGAGCACGCGCCGGACATCCTGCAATACAACCCGTCGCTTCCGCCGGCGTTCGTCGCTTTCCTGGACAGAGCCATGTCCAAGGAAGCGGGCGAGCGCTACCAGACGGGCGAGGAATTCGCGGCTGCGTTGCGGGCCACCTCGGGCGGCGCCGCTGCGGCGGCGACCGGTGCCGGGGTTGACATCAGTCTCTGAGACTCTTTGAGCATCATGACTTTATCGGGGGCGCTGGAGATCGCGAGTTGCACCGATCCCGGAATGGTCAGGTCCCACAACGAGGACTCGATCGCTTCCGACGGGGACAAGGGCCTCGCCGTGCTCGCCGACGGCATGGGCGGATACAACGCGGGCGAGGTGGCGAGCGGCATGGCCACGACGGTGATCATTACCGAGCTGCAGCAATTGCTGGAGAAGAAGGTGCCGTACGAGACCGATGCACACAGCGGCCAAGTGATCGCGCACCAGCTGCTGCGCGAACAGATCGCCAAGGCGAACACGTCGATCTACCAGGCCTCCCAGAGCCAGCCCCAGTACGCGGGGATGGGAACGACTCTGGTCGTCGCGCTTTTCTACGACAACAAGATGACCGTCGCGCATATCGGGGATTCGCGCCTGTACAGGCTGCGAGGCGGCCAGTTCAAGCAGGTGACCAGAGACCATTCGCTCCTCCAGGAGCAGATCGATAGCGGCGTGATCACGCTGCAGCAGGCCAAGCAGTCGCAGAACAAGAATCTGGTCACCCGCGCGCTCGGCATCGACCCGATTGTCGAGGCGGAGATCCACGACTACGACACGCAACCGGGCGACATCTATCTGCTCTGTTCCGACGGCCTTTGTGATATGGTGAGCGACGACGATATCGGCCTGGCGCTGCAGACGCTCAGCTCCAACCTGAAATTATGTGCCCAGCACCTGGTGCAATCGGCCAATGACAACGGCGGCCGGGACAATGTTTCGGTGATATTGGTCCGGGTGCTGCGAGGCTATCCGGCGCCGCGCGGCATGATGGGCAGGATGATGGGCTGGTTTAGATAGTTCGAGCAGAGGGATACTGCTATGGCGAAGCTGATACTCAGCATGGACGCCCTGATACTCAAGGAGATCACCTTGAGCAAGGAACGTACCACGATCGGCCGCAAGCCGCACAACGATATCCAGATCGACAACCTCGCGGTGAGCGGAGAGCACGCCGTCATCGTCACCATCCTGCAGGACTCGTTTCTCGAGGACCTCGGAAGCACCAACGGCACCGTGGTCAACGGCCAGCCGGTCAAGAAGCACTTCCTGCAGAACAACGACATCGTCGAGCTCGGCAAATACAAGCTGAAATATGTGAACGAGGCTCCTGCGCCTCAAGCCAAGGCGGCCGATTTCGAGAAGACCATGGTGCTTCGCCCCGGGGCGGCGAAGATCGCCGCCTCGGCGGCCGCGCCCGCCGCTGCCCCGGCGGCGACTGCCGGCGGAGCGAAGAGCTTCGGGGACACGATGGTGAGTCAGGGTGCGACAACGGGCGCGCCGGTCGCAACCGCCACGCCCGCTGCGCAGAAGAACGCGGCGCTGCAGCTTCTTTCGGGCCCCAACGCCGGCAAGGAGCTCGATCTCACCAAGCCGCTTACCACGCTTGGCAAACCCGGTGTCCAGGTCGCCGTGATCACGCGGCGGCCGCAAGGGTTTTTCATCACCCATGTCGAGGGGGCAAGCTTTCCGGTCGTCAACGGCAAGCCCATCGATGCTCAGGCGCACGCTTTGAACGACCATGACGTGATCGAACTGGCCGGGGTCAAGATGGAATTCTTCTTCAAGACCTGAGATCCAGGTCTCACCGAGCCCGCCCGGAGGAGGGAGCTTGAAGCAGCACATCGTCCGGATCGCGCTCGGCCTGCTGGTCGCGCTGGTATTGGTAGGCCACGCCGCGAAGCTTTACCAGGTCGGCTTCATCGCCCAGCTCGACAACATCATCTACGATTACCGGCTGCGGCTGACCATGCCGGCAACCGTCGATGACCGCATCGTCATCCTCGACATCGACGAGCGCAGCATCGACCCGCGTGCTCTCGGGCACTGGCCTTGGGGGCGGGACAAAATCACGGCCTTGCTGCAAAAGCTTTTCGACAAGTACGGCGTACTTCTCGTCGGTATCGACGTGATCTTCGCCGAGCCGGACACAAGCTCGGGTTTGCCGGTGCTGGAACGGCTGGCGAGGACGAAGCTGAAGGCGGTCCCGTCGTTCCAAGCGGCCTTGAACGAGCTGCGCTCTCAGCTGGACTACGATGCGATATTCGCGAAATTCATCCGGGGCCGACCGGTTGTGCTCGGCTACTACTTCAGCAGCGAGGAGAAAGCGACGGAAAGCGGCGCGCTTCCGGAACCGGTCCTGCCCGCGGGCACGTTTGCAGGAAGGGCGATCGCTTTCACCACTTGGAAAGGCTACGGCGGAGTTTTGCCGGAATTCCAAGCGAGCGCCGCCAACACCGGGCACACCAATCCCCTGGTCGACCCGGACGGCGTGTCGCGGCGCGTGCCGATGCTCGAAGAATTCAAGGGCGGGTATTACGAAGCGTTGTCGCTCGCAGTGGTACGTCTTTACGTCGGTATGCAGGAAGCAGCGCGCAGCAACAGCAAGATCGTTACCCTTCCCAAGGTCATACCGGGGTTTCCTCCGGAGCGCTTCATCACCAAGGGTTATTCCGGGCTGGAATGGCTTGAAGTCGGGCCGCTGAGGATCCCCGTAGACGAAAACGTCAGTGCGCTGGTGCCTTACCGCGGCGCCAAAGGCAGTTTCCCCTACATTTCACTGGCCGACGTCTGGCTCGACAACGTGCCGGCGGAAAAGCTGAAAGGGAAGATTGCCCTGATCGGCACCACGGCACAGGGCCTCTTTGACCTGCGGTCCACGCCGGTGGCCGAGGTCTATCCCGGCGTCGAAATCCACGCCAACCTCATCGCGGGGATGCTCGACGGCAAACTCAAGCAGAAGCCGCCGTACATGCTGGGAGCGGAGGTGGTCTTGCTCGTCATCGGCGGCGTCGTGCTGTCGCTGCTGATCCCGATGCTGGCACCGCTTTGGGCCACGGTCGCCGCGGTAATCGGCATGGCCCTGATCACCCTGATCAACCTGGGGGTCTGGTCGTATGCGGGATCGGTGTTGCCGCTCGCTGCATCGATCCTGATGACGGCGACTCTTTACACCGTCAACATGGCTTATGGCTACTTCGTCGAGGCGCGTTCCAAGCGCCAATTCACCGAGCTGTTCGGGCAGTACGTTCCGCCCGAGCTCGTGGACAAGATGGCCGAAGACCCGGAAAAGTACAACATGGAGCCGCGCAACGCCGAGCTCACCATCCTGTTTTCCGACGTGCGCGGCTTTACCGGCATTTCCGAGGCGCTCAGCCCCGAACATCTGCGCGAGTACATCAACGAGTACCTGACCGAGATGAGCACCATCATCCGCAGCAAGTACAAGGGGACGCTCGACAAGTACATGGGCGACGCCATCATGGCATTTTGGGGAGCGCCGGTGGAGGACCCGGATCACGCGCGCAACGGCGTGCTCGCCGCGCTCGAGATGCAACGCGAATGCGCGGCCTTGAACCAGAAGTTCGCGAGCCGCGGCTGGCCGCCGCTGAAGATCGGTATTGGCGTAAACTCCGGCGGCGTGCGCGTCGGCGACATGGGGTCTCAGGTGAGAAGGGCGTACACTGTGATGGGTGATCCGGTCAATGTCGCCTCCCGGCTCGAAGCCCGCACCAAGCACTACGGCGTGGGAATCCTTGTGGGCGAGGCCACGAAGGCGGCTGTCGGAGACGTCGTGTTCCGCGAGGTCGACCGCATAAAGGTGAAAGGCAAGGACGATGCAGTGACTGTTTATGAGCCAGTCGGCTTGGAAGTCGAGGTCGACAGGAAGGCCCGGGACGAGCTCAAGCTCTGGAACCAAACTCTTAAGTCATACCGAGCGCAGCACTGGGATGGGGTGGAGGTGAACCTCCTCAACCTGCAGCGCATGAATTCCGGCTGCAGCCTCTACGAGCTATACGCCAGGGAAGTGACAAACAAGCGCCGCAACCCGCCGCCGGCCGACTGGAACGGCGTGACCGTGTTCGACGAGAAATAGCGATGGGCGCCGGTCCATGAAGCTGCGGATCCTGGGATGTAGCGGCGGGATAGGGGGCCGGCACCTGCGCACCACGTCCATGCTCCTTGACAACGATATCCTCGTCGACGCTGGGACGGGGGTCGCCGACCTCTCGCTTACCGAGCTCTCCCTGATCGATCACGTTTTCCTCACCCACTCGCACCTCGATCACATCGCGAGCATTCCGTTCATGGTCGATACCGTCGGGGGGATGCGCAACCAGCCGCTCACGCTTTGGGCGGTTCCGGGAACGCTGGAAATCCTCCGCAGCCACATCTTCAACTGGAGCATCTGGCCCGATTTCGCGCAGATCCCCAGCCCCGAAAAGCCGTTCCTCCGGTACCGGGAGATCCAGGTCGGCGACACGGTCGAGCTGCAGAAGCGCAGGCTCACGGTGCTGCCCGCCAATCACGTCGTGCCGGCGGTGGGTTATCACCTCGACTCCGGCAAGGGAAGCCTGGTATTCACGGGCGACACCACCACCAACGATCCGCTCTGGGCGGTGGTCAACAGGATCTCCAACCTGAAGTATCTGATCATCGAAACCGCTTTCTGCAATCGCGAAAGGGAGCTGGCGGTCACTTCGAAACACCTTTGCCCGAGCATGCTCGCCGAGGAGCTCGCGAAACTCGAGCGTACCGCGGAGATCTACATCACGCATCTGAAGCCCGGTGAAATCGAGCTCACGATGCAGGAAATCGAGGAGGATGCGGGCCAATACCGGCCGCGCATGCTGCAAAACGGCCAGGTTTTCGAGTTTTGACGAAGGAGCACGCGGAACCTCCGGTATCCGTGATGAACCAGGAACGGGCGATGTGTGCAGCCACGGTACGCGTTGAAACGCTCATGGCCCTTGAGCCCATCGCTTCGCTGTCCGAAGCCAGGCTCAGGGAGCTGGCCGGCCTGTGCCGCATGGAGAGGGTGAGCAGGAATTCCGATCCTTTTCTGGAGCGCGGTATCGCCGGCCAGACCGTATACCTCGTGAAGGGCGAGCTGGCGCTCGCCTGTCCCGACGGCTCCTCGACGGTGCTGTCAGGCGGCTCCGATCAGGCGCGAACCCCGCTCGGGCGGCGTGGCGCAATGTTCACCAGCGCCAGGGCGGTCACCGACGTCGAGCTGGTACGCATCGACGATGAACTGCTCGACATGATAGTGACCTGGGATCAGCTCGCCACCCCCAAACCCCCGGCCCGGCGGGAAACGAACGAAGGCGGACAGTCGCCGCTCGTCGACTGGAGCATCCTGTCGGGAATGTTCAGCGTAAACAATCTCAAATACGGCGCATTCTCGCAGCTGCCGTCGGCTCACATCGACGAGCTGCTGCGGCGTTTCAAGCGCATCGACGTCAAAAAGGGCGACACCGTCGTTCGCGAGGGCGCCGAGGGAGATTTCTACTACGTCATCGAAACAGGCAGATGCAAGGTCGAGCGCATGATCGGCGGCGTGTCGATGTTCCTTGCGGAACTGAAAAGCGGCGACGCCTTCGGCGAGGAAGCGCTCGTCTCGGAAGCCAAGCGCAACGCCACCATCGTGATGAAATCCGACGGCGTGCTGCTCCAGCTCGCCAAGAAGGATTTCAACGAGCTGCTCCGCGAACCGCTGCTTCATCGCGTTGCGGTGGAAGAGGCACGCGAGAAGATCGCCAATGGGGGCCAGTGGGTCGATGTGCGGTACCCCTCGGAATATCAATATGACAAGCTCGTGGACGCCATCAATATACCGTTGTCGGAGATCCGCAACGCCTTCGGCTTGCTGGACAAGGGCAGGGAGTACGTGCTCTATTGCCAGAGCGAGCGGCGCAGCGCCGCCGCGACTTTTCTCCTTGCCCAGCGCGGCTACCGTGCCTTCCTGCTCGCTGGGGGGCTTTGGGGAGACGCAAAGGGGAAAAGTGACGGGGAAACGCCCATAAGCTGACTTCGTTCCTCCGCCACGAGACAGAACAGTGGTAAAGTAATTGATTCTCGGGATATTTTGGGGTGGTGAACTTTAAGGTGGATTGCCTATGAGCGCGGTATTGCAAACTCACCCGGGCGCGGCCGCTGACGTCAACAGCCGGCTGACGTTTCAAAAGAACCTCCAGATCGTCACCAACAAGATCCACGCTACCAGCAACGTGGACGAAATCATGCTGGAGGTCAGCGCCGACATCTGCACCCTGTTCAACGCCGACCGGCTGACGATCTACACCATCGGCGAGGACAAGCAGACGATCGTCTCGAAGGTCAAGACCGGCCTCAACTCCTTCAAGGACCTGAAACTGCCGATCGCCGAGCACTCGATAGCGGGCTACGTCGGGTTGTCGAAGAAGATGCTCAACCTGAAAGACGTCTACGACGAGGCTGAGCTCAAGTCCCATAACGCGCACCTGCGCTTCCTGCAGGAAGTCGACAAGCGCACGGGCTACCGCACCAAGCAGATGCTGGTCGCGCCGGTGGTGGAACCGGGGAGCACCGAACTGGTCGGGGTGGTCCAGCTGATCAACAACAAGGCCGGCATGCCGTTCGGCCAACTTGCCGAGGAGGGGGTCACCGAGCTCTGTCAGACGCTCGCCATTGCGTTCAAGCAGCGCCAGAAGCCGCAGGTCCTCAAGACAAAGTACGATTTCCTTGTGGGCGACGCGGTCATCTCGGCCGCGGAGTTCGAGCTCGCGGCCCGCTCAGCGCGCAAGAAGGCGGTCGACGTCGAAAACGTGCTCATCGACGAGTTCCAGGTCAAGATTCCGGCGATCGGCGCGGCGCTCGCAAAGTTTTTCGGCGTGCCGTATGAGCCGTTCAAGCCCGATCGCATCAAACCGATGGATCTGCTGAAAAACCTGAAGCGCGAATACGTCGAGTCGAACCAGTGGGTGCCGATCGAGGAGGCAAAAGAGGGCCTGGTCATCCTTTGTATGGACCCTGAGAGGATCAGGAGCTCCAGAATCGTCCAGAACGTGTTTCCGGGGCGCAAGCTCGTCTATCGCGTCACCACGCTCAAGGAGTTCAGGGAAACGCTCAAAGCGTTCTACGGCGCGGAAGCGGTCGACACGGGCGACATCGGCGACATGCTCTCGGACCTCGAAGAGGACGAAGGTGTCGGCGAGGCCGGCGGGGAAAGCGACGATGTGTCCGCCGCCGCCGACAACGAGCTCGTGAAGCTCGTGAACAAGATCATCATCGACGCCTACAACCAAGGGGCCTCCGACATACACATCGAGCCCTACCCAGGCAAGGCAAAGACCGAGATCCGCTTGAGGAAAGACGGGTCGCTCGCACCCTACATCGAGGTGCCGGGTGCGTACCGAAACGCAATCGTGGCGCGCATCAAGATCATGTGCGATCTCGACATCTCCGAGAAGAGGAAACCCCAGGACGGCAAGATCAAGTTCAGGAAATTCGGACCGCTGGACATCGAGCTGCGCGTCGCGACGATCCCGTCTCAGGGCGGGGTCGAGGATGTGGTCATGCGTATCCTCGCCGCCGGCGAGCCGATTCCGCTGGACAAGCTCGGGCTTTCGCACACGAACCTGCCCAAGCTCAAGGACGCGGTGAGCAAGCCCTACGGCTTGTTCTTCGTCTGCGGCCCGACGGGCTCGGGCAAGACGACGACGCTCCACTCGGTCTTGGGCTTTCTCAACACGCCGGACACCAAGATCTGGACGGCTGAAGATCCGGTCGAAATCACCCAGAAGGGCCTGCGCCAGGTGCAGGTCAACAAAAAGGCCGGCCTCAATTTCGATACGATAATGAAGTCGTTCCTGCGCGCCGACCCGGACATCATCATGGTCGGCGAGATGCGCGACAAGGAAACTACCGGCACGGGCATTGAGGCCTCGCTGACAGGCCACCTCGTTTTCGCCACCTTGCACACCAATAGCGCGACGGAGTCGATCATCCGGCTGCTCGACATGGGCATGGACCCGTTCAACTTCGCCGACGCCCTGCTCGGCATCCTCGCGCAGCGGCTGGCGAAGCGACTGTGCGGCAAATGCAAGCAGGCTTACGCGCCCGGCGCGGAAGAGGTGAGGCAAATTCTCCAGGAGTACTGCTCAGAGCTGCTCAACACGGCGCCTTTCAAGAAGGATGCCAAATCTGCTTACGAGAACGTCTACAGAGATCTGGTAAAAAGCTATGCGGGCGACAGGGGCCAGTTCACGCTCTATAAAGCCAGGGGCTGCGAGGCTTGCGGCAATACCGGCTACAAGGGCCGGGTCGGTCTGCACGAACTGCTGATCGCCTCGGACCCCATCAAGAAGCTGATCCAGGAGCACGCCCGCGTAGCGGAAATCCTGGCGGTTTCGCTCGAAGAAGGCATGCGCACCTTGAAGATGGACGGAATCGAGAAGGTGCTGCAGGGCATCACCGACATGCCGCAGGTGCGCGCGGTCTGCATCAAGTAGCGGGTTCGCTCCGCGACGGCCCGGCCGGCGCCGACACCACTGTTGGGGGGATTGTTCTTGGAGACCGTCGAAGACCTGTTTCGCCGCCTTGAGCAGCTCAACGAGATAGGCGCGGCGCTGTCGCAGGAAAAGAATATCGATCAGCTGCTCGAAAAGATTCTCCTCGCCGCAAGGGCGATCACGCGCGCGGACGGCGGCACCTTGTACGTGCTGGAGGCCTCCGATGAGGGACCGCGGCTCAGGTTCGCGATCATGCGGAACGAGTCGCTCGGCATCGCAATGGGCGGCACGACCGGCACCCCGATCCCTTACTATCCGGTGCACCTCTACGGAAAGGACGGAAAGCCCAACAACCAGATGGTTGCCGCCTATGCCGCGCTGACCGGGAAGACCGTGAATATCGCCGATGCGTACACGGTGGAGGGCTTCGATTTCTCCGGAACGCGCAATTTCGACAAAAAGACCGGATACCGCTCGAAGGCGTTCCTCACGGTGCCGATGAAGAACCACGAGAGCGAAATCATCGGGGTGCTTCAGCTCATCAACAGCAGGGACCCGGCGACGGGCGAGGTCGGCCCTTTCTCGAATTCGGACCAGGGCCTCGCGGAATCGCTCGCATCGCAGGCCGCCATCGCGCTCACCAATCGGCAGCTCATCAATCAGCTCGAAGAGCTGTTCGAGTCGTTCATCGAGCTTATCAATACCGCTATCGATGAAAAATCCCCTTATACGGGGGGGCACTGCCAGCGTGTCCCGGTGCTCACCATGATGCTCGCCGAGGCCGTCAACGAGACGCGCGAAGGGCCGCTCCGGAACTTCAACATGAGCGACAAGGACCGCTACGAGCTCAAGATAGCGGGGTTGCTTCATGACTGCGGAAAGGTGACCACGCCCGTGCATGTCGTGGACAAGGCGACAAAGCTTGAGACGATCTTCGACCGGATCGATCTCGTGGACACGCGTTTCGAGGTGCTCAAGCGCGATCTGGAAATCGCGGCCTTGAAGCAGAAGGTCGAACTCGCGCGGCAGACGGGGCTGGACGAGGTCGTTGCGCGCGAGCGCTTGGCCCAAATCGATCAGTCGGTGCGCGACGGCCTGCGCCAGCTCGAAAGCGACCGCGAATTCCTGCGTCACTGCAACGTCGGCGGAGAACTCATGCCTGCGGAGACGCGTGAACGAGTGGACCGGATCGGCACCGGCTACAAATGGATCGATGTCTCGGGGGGCACGGCCGACTTCCTTACGCAGGACGAGATCAAGAATCTCACCATTCCCCGCGGCACGCTCACCAAAGAGGAGCGCGAAACGATCAACCATCACATCGTGGCGACCATCAAGATGCTGGAAGCGCTGCCGTGGCCGAAGCACCTGCGCAACGTGCCCGAGTACGCGGGGGGCCACCACGAGCGCATGGACGGAAAGGGCTACCCCCGGGGCCTCAGCCGGGAGCAGATGTCGGTGCAGGCGAGGGTCATGGGAATCGCCGATATTTTCGAGGCGCTGACCGCCAAGGACCGGCCTTACAAGCGCGGCAAGACGCTTTCCGAGTCGCTGAAAATCCTCGGAAACTTCAAGCTGAACGGGCACATCGACCCGGACTTGTTCGACGTATTTGTGCGCAGGAAGGTGTACCTGCGTTATGCCGAGCAGTTTCTCGACCCCGATCAGATCGACGAGGTCGACGAGAGCAGAATACCCGGATATGCCCCTTGAACGAGTCTGCTATTCGGTCCGCCGGGTCAACTGTTCAATGAGTATCTCGGCGGCAAAGTCGACGAATTTCTCCTCGTATCCGATTTCCCGCAATTCCCACCTGAACGCGTGTC
>DASPXL010000198.1:0-2666 GCA_035637375.1 Burkholderiales bacterium | reverse complement strand
CGCGCTCATTGGCAGGCCTCGCATTCCGGATCGTCGACCTTGCATAACCTGAACTCGGCCTCGCCCGAGGGGTCGGCGCCGGCGGCGAGCGGCGTGCCCGCCTCCGCGGGAACGGCGTTCAACTGACCGGTCTCGACCGTGGACTTCTCGGCGTGGGTCGCGCCCATCGAGCGCAGGTAGTAGGTGGTCTTGAGGCCGCGCAGCCAGGCGAGTTTGTAGGTTTCGTCGAGCTTCTTGCCCGAAGCCCGGCCGATATAGATATTGAGGGACTGGGACTGGTCGATCCATTTCTGCCGCCGCGCGCCCGCCTCGACCGTCCACACGGGATCGATCTCGAAGGCGGTGGCGTAAAGCAGGCGCAATTCCGGCGGGACGCGGTCGATGCGGGCGAGATTGCCGTCGAAATATTTCAGATCGGCCACCATCACCTCGTCCCACAGCCCCAGCTTCTTCAGATCGGCGACGAGATATTCGTTTACCACCGTGAACTCGCCCGAGAGGTTCGACTTGACGAACAGGTTCTGGAAGGTCGGCTCGATCGACGCCGAGACTCCGATGATGTTGGCGATGGTTGCCGTCGGGGCGATCGCCAGGCAGTTCGAATTGCGCATGCCGTGACGCTTGATGCGCTCGCGCAGCGCCTTCCACTCCATCGACTCGGCCATGTCGATCTCGACGTGGCCGCCGCGTTCCTCGCGCAGCAGGTTCAGCGTGTCCTGCGGCATGATGCCGCGGTCCCAGAGGGACCCTCCGTAGGAAGCGTAACGGCCGCGCTCCTCGGCGAGCTCGGTGGAGGCCCAGTATGCAAAATAGGCGATCGCCTCCATCGACCGGTCGGCGAACTCGACGGCCTCCCGCGACGCGTACGGAACGCGCAGCATGTGCAGGCAATCCTGAAAGCCCATGATGCCCAGGCCCACGGGCCGGTGCTTCATGTTGGAGTCCCGCGCTTTCCTCACGGCGTAGTAATTGATGTCGATGACGTTGTCGAGCATGCGCATCGCCGTCGCGATGGTCTTCTTCAGCTTGTCATGGTCGAGCTTGAGGATCCCGTCGATGTATTTCATGTGCGCAACCATGTTGAGCGACCCCAGGTTGCACACCGCGATTTCCTTGTCGTTGGTGTTGAGCGTGATCTCGGTGCACAGATTGGAGCTGTGCACGACGCCCGCATGCTGCTGCGGCGAGCGCAGATTGCAGGGATCCTTGAAAGTGATCCACGGGTGCCCGGTTTCGAACAGCATCGACAGCATCCTGCGCCACAGCTGCGCGGCGGGAAGCTTCTTGTACAGCTTCAACTCGCCTTTGGCGACTTTTTCCTCGTATCTCAGATACGCCTTCTCGAACGCGCGTCCGTGTCTGTCGTGCAGGTCGGGCGCGTCCGAGGGACTGAACAGCGTCCAGTCGCCGTTCTCCATCACCCGCTTCATGAACAGGTCCGGAATCCAGTTGGCGGTGTTCATGTCGTGCGTGCGGCGGCGGTCGTCGCCGGTGTTCTTGCGAAGCTCGAGGAATTCCTCGATGTCGAGGTGCCAGGTTTCCAGGTAGGAACACACCGCGCCCTTTCGCTTGCCGCCCTGGTTGACGGCCACGGCGGTGTCGTTGACGACCTTGAGGAAGGGCACGACTCCCTGCGACTTGCCGTTGGTTCCCTTGATATGGGAGCCCAGGGCCCGTACCGGCGTCCAGTCGTTGCCGAGGCCCCCCGCGTACTTGGCGAGCAGCGCGTTTTCCTTGATCGCCTCGTAGATGCCGTCCAGATCATCCGAAACCGTCGTCAGATAGCACGACGAGAGCTGGGAGCGCGCGGTTCCCGAATTGAACAATGTCGGCGTCGAGCTCATGAAGTCGAACGAGGACAGCACGTTGTAGAACTCGATCGAGCGCGCCTCGCGGTCGATCTCGTTCAGCGCCAGACCCATCGCGACCCGCATGAAAAACGCCTGCGGCAGCTCGATGCGCGTGCCGTGCACGTGCAGGAAATAGCGGTCGTACAGCGTCTGCAGGCCGAGGTACCCGAACTTGAGGTCGCGCGACGCGTCCAGCGCCGAGCCGAGTTTCTTCAGGTCGAAATTCGCGAGCCGCTCGTCCAGGAGCTCCGCCTGGATGCCGCGTTTCACGAACTGCGGAAAGTACTCGGCGTAGTGTTTCTTCATCTCCGCCTGGGACGCTTCCTGCCCCAAAACCTCGCGCCGGATGGTGTGAAGAAGCAAGCGCGCGGTGACGTAGCTGTAAGCAGGGTCCTTTTCGATCAGGGCGCGCGCCGAAAGCACCGCGGACTTGCGCACCTCTTCGGCGGGCACGCCGTCGTAGAGATTCTTCAGGGTCTCGGCGAGGATCAGCTTGGGATCGACCGCTTCGCCCAGCGCCTCGCAGGCCGACGTGATCAGTTCGCGCAGGCGAGCCGGGTCGAGCGGGCGTCGCACGCCGTCCTCGACGACGTGCAGCTCGAGCTGGGGAGCGGCTTTTTTCTGCGCCGATTCCTGAGCGCGCACTTCGGCGCGCTTTTCGCGGTACAGCACGTAGGCGCGCGCCACTTCGTGCGCACCCGAGCGCATCAAGGCGAGCTCGACTTGGTCCTGGATATCTTCGATATGAAAGGTGCCTCCGGTCGGCTGGCGCCGCACCAGCGCTCCGACCACGGCTTCAGTCAGGCCCGCAACGAG
>DASPXL010000197.1:0-8618 GCA_035637375.1 Burkholderiales bacterium | reverse complement strand
CTTCAACCAGGCGGCCGCGGCCGTGTCACCGGCGAGCCGCGCGCCGGCGATGCGGCCGTTCGCGTCGAGCCAGATCCGCTTGGCGATGGCGCGCGCCGGATCGTCGTAGCTGGTCGAGCGCAGCGAGTCGTCGCCGATGGCGCGGTCGAGCTCGGCGAGCTCGAAGGGCGCGTCGCCGCGGGCGCGCAGCATGGCGCAGGCGAGCTCTCTCCCGAAGAGCGACAGCGCCGCGAGCGGGAAGCGGGAGAGCAGCGACTGCAGGCGCTCGAGGGCTCCGTCGTCCAGCCGCCTTAACGCGACGAGCTCGTAAGGCAGCTCGACGCGAGCGACTTCGACGGCCGCGTGCTTCAGCTCCGGCTGCTTGGAATGGGGATCGAAGGCGGCGAGGGTCAGGGCGTTGGCGCCCGCGCCGCTCATGAACCGGCTCCCCCAGTGCATGGGGATGAATACGTCGCCGCGGCGCTGCTCGGGGGAGCTTTCGGCGCGCAGCAGAAGCTCGCCGCGCATGCTGCATACACGCACGCTGTCGCCGTCCTTGATGCCGCGCGCGGCCATGTCCTCCGGATGCATAGCGAGCACCGGCTCCGGCGCATGGGCGAAGAGCCGCGGCACCGTTCCCGTGCGGCTCATTCCGTGCCACTGGTCGCGCAGCCGCCCGGTGTTGAGGCTCAAGGGGTAGGCCCTATCAGGAGCTTCGCGGACGGCCTCGTGCCGCGTCACCACGAACCAGGCGCGGCCGTTCGCGGTGGGGAACACGCCGTCCGCGTAAAGCCGCGCGCGCCCGGTGAGCGCGCCTTCCGGAAAAGGCCATTGCTGCGGCCCGCTGGAATCAAGCAGCGCGTAGGAGAGCCCGGTGATGTCGAGATCGCGGCCGCGCGTCGTTTCCCGGTGCTCGTCGAATATCTGCTCGGGCCGCGAGTAGGGAAACAGCTGCTGCGCGCGCGGATTGCCGAGTCTCGCGCCGAGCCGCCTTGCAAAATCGACCGCGATCTCCCAGTCGTGCCGCGCCTCGCCCGGAGGCGGCACGGCTGAGCGCACGCGCGAGATGCGGCGCTCGGAATTGGTGACGGTGCCTTCCTTCTCGCCCCAGCTCGAGGCCGGCAGCAGCAGGTCGGCGAACTCCGCGGTGTCGGTGTTGCGGAACGCCTCCTGTACCACCACGAATTCGGCGCGCTCGAGGCCCGCGCGGACCAGCGCGGCGTCGGGCATCGACTGCGCCGGGTTGGTGCACGCGATCCACACGGCGCGCACTTCGCCCTCGCGCAGCGCGCGGAACAGTTCGACCGCGGTCTTGCCGGGTTCCGCGGGCACCTGCGGAACGCCCCACAGCTTCGCGATCTCGGCGCGATGCCTGGGATTGGCGAGGTCGCGATGCGCCGAGAGCAGATTGGCCATGCCGCCGACCTCGCGCCCGCCCATCGCGTTCGGCTGGCCGGTGAGCGAGAACGGCCCCGCGCCCGGCCTGCCGATCTGGCCCGTGGCGAGATGCAGATGGATGAGCGCGGCGTTGTTGTGCGTGCCGTGGGTCGACTGGTTCAAGCCCTGGCACCACAGCGACAGGCTCGCGCGCGATTTTCCGAACCAGCGCGCGGCCGTGACGATGTCCTTCGCCGCGACACCGCAGACGGAGGCGGCGCGCTCGGGCGCGCATTCGCGCACGGTCCACAGGAGCCGCTCGAAGCCCTCGGTATGGCGGCGGATGTACTCGCCGTCGACGAGATCGTCGGTGAGGAGCACGTGCAGCATGGCGTTGAACAAGGCGATGTCGGTGCCGGGGGCGATCGCGATGTGCAGATCCGCTTCGGCCGCGGTATCGGTGCGGCGCGGATCGACCACGATGGTTTTCAGGGACGGGTTCGCCGCGCGCGCGGCCTCGATGCGGCGGTAGAGCACCGGGTGCGCGAGCGCGGTGTTCGATCCCGCAATCAGCAGGCATTCGGCGAAATCGATGTCCTCGTAGCAGGCGGGCGGCGCGTCGGCGCCGAGCGTGGCCTTGTAGCCGGAAGCGGCCGAGGACATGCACAGGCGCGAATTGGTATCCACGTTGTTCGTGCCGACGAGGCCCTTGGCGAGCTTGTTGAAGACGTAGTAGTCCTCGGTCAAGAGCTGGCCGGAGACGTAGAAGGCGACGCTGTCCGCGCCGTGCGCGCGGACGATCGCGGCGAAGCGCGCGGCGGCGTGATCGAGCGCCTCGTCCCACGGTACGCGAGCGCGCGGCTCGCTACGATTGCGCCGCAGCTCGGGATGCAGGGCGCGCAAATCGGGCCGGGCGGAAAGATGCAGCGTCGCCCCTTTGGTGCACAGACGCCCGAAATTGGCCGGATGATCGGGGTCGCCGCGCACCCCGGTGATGCGTTCCCCCTCGCTCGCGATCACCACGCCGCAGCCCACGCCGCAATAGCAACAAGTTGATTTTGTTTCTTTCATGGCTTCTTTCATGCACTTTGCGTCATAAAACTTTAGCAATGCTCATGCCATGTTTTCCCGCTGGCACGGCTATTGCACCTTTACGCAAGAGAAAACTATTGCAGTTCGATGACGATGCGAGTGCTGATCGTGGACGAATCGCCCGAGCGCACCGCGGTGCTGCGCGAAGGGCTGGAGCGTGCCGGATACGAAGTCGCGGCGGCGCTCGCTGCGCCGATCGAATTGCTGCGCGCGGTGGAAGAGGTGCAGCCCGAGGTCATCATCATCGACACCGATTCGCCCAGCCGCGACGTGCTGGAGCACGTGGTGATGATCAGCCGCGACGAGCCGCGCCCGATCGTGATGTTCTCGGGCGACGACGCGCCGCAGGCGATTCGCGACGCGGTGCGCGCGGGCGTTTCGGCCTACGTCGTCGACGGCCTCGACGCCGCGCGCGTGAAGTCCATCGTCGAAGTCGCGGTGGCGCGCTTCGACGAGCACCAGCGGCTGCGCGCCGAGCTGGTCGAGGCCAACCTCAAGCTGTCGGAGAGAAAGCTGGTCGAGCGCGCGAAGGGTATCCTCATGAAGAGCCGCGGCATGGCCGAGGACGAGGCCTATCAGGCGTTGCGGCGCATGGCGATGGACCGGGGCAAACGCCTCGGCGAGATCGCGCAGCAGATCATCGACGTCACCGAATTCCTCGGTTGAATGCGGCTCAATATGGTGCGGCACGAGTTTTTGTTGCACGGCAACAGTGCATGTTTTCTTTTCCGGCTTGCGGTTCATCATCGCGCCGGGCGGACGTAAGACCTTGTCGAAACTGATTTAGGACGGCCCGAGGAGGTGTTGGCATGCCGATTGCGTAATAGCCGATTGGAGCCGCGACCGACGGTGGTGGCGGCGTGAACAACGGCGTTCACTCGAGGAGAGATACATCGCCTCGCTTGAACGCCGTTTCATTTTTTGGAGCTTCGATGAGGAAGACCGTTGCGAAAGGAACCGCGCGCCGCAGTTTCATCAAAAAAGCCGGCGCAGTCGGAATCATGAGCCTCGTTCCGGCCGCGGTGCGCAACGCCGCCTGGGCGGCGGGATCGGACGCGCCGGAGAAGAAGGAGGTCAAGATCGGCTTTATTCCGCTTACCGATTGTTCCTCGGTCGTCATGGCGTCCGTGATGGAGTTCGACAGGAAGTACGGCATCAAGATCATTCCCAGCAAAGAGGCTTCCTGGGCGGCGGTGCGCGACAAGCTGGTGAACGGCGAGCTCGACGCGGCGCACGTGCTCTACGGCCTGATCTACGGCGTGCAGATGGGGATCGGCGGTCCGAAAAAGGACATGGCGATCCTGATGAACCTCAACCACAACGGCCAGGCGGTGACGCTTTCACGCAAGCTCTACGAAAAGGGCGTGAAGGACGGCGCGAGTCTCAAAGCGCTCGTCGACCGCGAAAAGCGCGAGTACACGTTCGCCCAGACCTTCCCCACCGGCACGCACGCGATGTGGATCTACTACTGGCTCGCGACGTATGGGATCCGTCCTTTCAACGACGTCAAGGCGATCGTGGTTCCTCCGCCGCAGATGGTCGCCAATATGCGCGTCGGGAACATGGACGGCTTCTGTGTCGGCGAGCCGTGGAACAACCGCGCCATCGTGGACGGAATCGGGTTCACCGCGGAAACGACGCAGGGAATCTGGAAGGACCACCCGGAGAAGACCCTCGGCACCACCGCCGAGTTCGTGCAGAAGCATCCCAACACGGCGCGGGCCATGACCGCGGCGATCATCGACGCCGGAAGGTGGATCGACGCCTCGCTCATCAACCGGCAGAAAACCGCCGAGGTCGTTGCCGATCGCTCCTACGTCAACACCGACAAGGAAGTCATCCTCGCGAGGATGCTCGGGCGCTACGACAACGGCATCGGCAAGAGCTGGGACGACCCGAACACCATGAAGTTCTACAACGACGGCCACGTCACCTTCCCGTACCTGTCGGACGGCATGTGGTTCATGACCCAGCACCGCCGCTGGGGCCTGCTCAAGGAAGACGTCGACTATCTCGCCGTCGCAAAAAAGGTGAACCGCATCGACCTCTACAAAGAGGCCGCGGTGATGACGAAAACGAGTTTGCCCAAGGATCCCATGCGCAGCGCCAAGCTGATCGACGGCGTGGTATGGGACGGCAAGGACCCGAAGCGGTACGCCGGCTCGTTCAAGATCAAGGTCGCCTGAGGGGCCGTCCGTGAGCGCCGCTCCCGCTGTCGTGCACACGCTGATGCCGCTACGCGTCGAAAGCGTCGATATCGGTCGCACCGATGCTTCGACGCAACTGCATCCGGCGATGAACCAGGCGAGCGCCGCGCCCGAGTCGCCGCTGTACGTCCGCACCAAGGCGCCCGATTGGCTGCCGCGCGTGCTGGCTCCGATCATCGGCCTGGCGTTGTTCGTGGCGCTTTGGGCGATCATCGCAAAGGCCGGCGGCCGGTTGCCCGATCCCGCGTCGACCTGGCATTCGGCGCTCGAGGTCTTCGGCAATCCCTTCTACAGGAAAGGGCCGAACGACCAGGGCATAGGCTGGAACGTGCTCACCTCGCTCGGCCGGGTCGGCGTCGGTTTCGGGATGGCGGCGCTCGTCGGCATCCCGCTCGGTTTCATGCTGGGACGTTTTCGTTTTCTCTTCGACATGGCGGCGCCGATCATCAGCATTCTGAAGCCGGTGTCGCCGCTCGCCTGGCTGCCGATCGGCCTCGCGGTGTTCAAGGCCGCCGACCCCGCGGCGATCTACGTCATCTTCGTCTGCTCCCTGTGGCCGATGATCGTCAACACCGCGGTCGGCGTGCGCCACATCCCGCAGGACTATCTCAACGTGGCGCGGGTCCTCGATCTTTCGGAGTGGACGGTGTTCAGGAAGATCCTTTTTCCGGCGGTGCTCCCCTACATGATCACCGGCGTTCGCCTGTCGATCGGCGTGGCGTGGCTGGTGATCGTCGCCGCGGAGATGCTCACCGGCGGCGTCGGCATCGGCTTCTGGGTATGGGACGAATGGAACAACCTCAACGTGCAGCACATCATCATCGCCATCTTCACCGTCGGCATCGTCGGCCTCGCGCTCGAGCAGCTGATGATCCTCGCCGCCCGCCGCTTCAGCTACGAGTGAGCAGGATATGACCGACAGGTACTTGCAAATCGACAAGGTGCGCAGGGTGTTCGAGACGAAGAAAGGGCCGTTCTGCGCGCTCGAGGAAATCAGCCTCGACATCCGCGCCGGCGAGTTCGTTTCGCTGATCGGGCACTCCGGCTGCGGCAAGTCGACGCTGCTCAACATCGTGGCGGGGCTCCTCAAGCCGACCGACGGCCACGTTCTGCTCGCCGAGCGCGAAGTGACCGGACCGGGTCCCGACCGCGGCGTGGTGTTCCAGAACCACTCCCTGCTGCCCTGGCTCACCTGCTTCGAGAACGTCCAGCTCGCGGTGGAGCGCGTGTTCGGCGCAGCGGAAAAGAAGGCCGCGGTCAAGGAGCGCGTGCGCCGCGCCCTGGAGCTGGTGCAGCTCGGGCACGCCGAGCACAAGTATCCGCACGAGATCTCAGGCGGCATGAAGCAGCGCGTGGGCATCGCCCGCGCGCTTTCGATCGAGCCCAAAATTCTGCTGCTCGATGAGCCGTTCGGCGCGCTCGATGCCTTGACGCGGGCGCACCTCCAGGACGAGCTGATGCGGATCGTCGCCGCGACGGGAAGCACGGTGCTCATGGTGACCCACGACGTGGACGAGGCGGTGCTGCTCTCCGACCGCGTGGTGATGATGACCAACGGCCCCGCCGCGACGATCGGAGGGATCCTCGCCATCGACCTGCCGCGCCCGCGCGAGCGCCTCGCGCTCGCCGGCCACCGGCGCTACATGGCGCTGCGCGCCGAGCTGCTCGAGTTCCTCTATCGGAAGCAGATGCGCGAAGCCGCTTAGCGAGGCGCTTGTGAAGAAAATGAAGCTCGTCATGATCGGCAACGGCATGGCCGGCGCGCGCACGCTCGAGGAGCTCCTCAAGATCGCCCCCGACGTCTACGACATCACCGTGTTCGGCGCCGAGCCGCACGCCAACTACAACCGCATCCTGCTTTCGCCCGTGCTCGCGGGCGAGATGACCATCCAGGACATCATGCTGAACGATGTCGGCTGGTACGAGAAGAACGGCATCCGCCTGCACCTGGGCAAGAAGGTGGTGAAAATCGAGCGCGGCGCCCGCAAAGTCATCGCCGCCGACGGCACGACCGAGAGCTACGGCAGGCTGCTGCTCGCGACCGGATCCAACCCGTTTATCCTGCCCGTTCCAGGTAAAGACCTCGAAGGTGTGCTGACCTACCGCGACATCCAGGACACGAACGCCATGATCGAGGCGTCGAGGAAATACAAGCACGCCGTGGTGATCGGCGGCGGCCTGCTCGGGCTCGAGGCGGCCAACGGCCTGAAGCTGCGCGGCATGAACGTGACCGTGGTGCATCTCATGGAGTGGCTGATGGAGCGCCAGCTCGACCGCGCCGCGGCCGAACTCCTGCGGCAGTCGCTCGAGGCCAAGGGATTGCAGTTCCTGCTGCAGAAGCAGACCGCCGAGATCGTCGCCAACGAGCAAGGTCGCGTGCGGGCCGTGCGCTTCAAGCCTGCCCCGGGCAAGGACCCGGGGGACGGCTCGGAGATCGCCGCCGACCTCGTGGTCATGGCAGTCGGCATCCGGCCGAACACCGAGCTCGCCGAGTCGGCCGGAATCCGGTGCAACCGCGGCATCGTGGTGAACGACACCATGCAGACCTACGATCCGAAGATCTACGCAGTCGGCGAATGCGCGGCGCACCGCGGCATCGCCTATGGCCTTGTGGCGCCCCTATTCGAGATGGCGAAGGTTTGCGCCAACCACCTCGCGCATTTCGGTATCGGCCGCTACGCCGGCTCGATCACCTCGACCAAGCTGAAGGTGACGGGGATCGATCTCTTCTCCGCGGGCGAATTCTCAGGCGGCGCGGGCACCGAGGACATCGTACTCAACGACCCGCTGGGCGGCGTGTACAAGAGGATCGTGCTGCGCGAGAACCGTATCGTCGGCGCGGTGCTCTATGGGGATACGGCCGACGGCTCCTGGTACTACCAGCTCCTGCGCGACAAGCAGAACGTCGCGGAGATCCGCGATCACCTGATGTTCGGTCAGAACCACCTTGGGAACACCGGGCACCAGGGCCAGAGCCGCGCGGTCGCGATGGCCGATGCCATGGAGGTGTGCGGCTGCAACGGCGTCCCGAAGGGCGCGATCGTGCGCGCGATCAAGGAAAAGGGCCTGTTCACGCTCGAAGACGTGCGCAAGCACACCAAGGCCTCCAGCTCCTGCGGCTCGTGCACGGGGCTGGTCGAGCAGATCCTCGCCTCCACCGTCGGCGGCGCCTACCAGCCGCAGGAAACGAAGGTGAAGCCGCTGTGCGCCTGCACCGACCATACGCACGAGGAAGTGCGCAAAGCGATCCGCGAGCACAAGCTGCTGTCGATCTCCGCGGCGATGCGTTTCCTCGAGTGGCGCACCCCAAACGGCTGCGCGAGCTGCCGCCCGGCGATCAATTACTACCTCCTCTGCGCCTGGCCGCACGAGGCGACAGACGATCCGCAATCGCGCTTCATCAACGAGCGCGCGCACGCGAACATCCAGAAGGACGGCACCTACAGCGTCGTGCCGCGGATGTGGGGCGGCGAGACGACGGCGGCCGAGCTGCGGCGCATCGCCGACGTCGTCGACAAGTACCAGATCCCGACCGTCAAGGTCACCGGCGGCCAGCGCATCGACCTGCTCGGCGTGAAGAAGGAGGATTTGCCCAAAGTCTGGCGCGACCTCGACATGCCCTCGGGCCACGCTTACGCCAAGGCGCTGCGCACGGTCAAGACCTGCGTCGGCTCGGAGTGGTGCCGCTTCGGCGTGCAGGACTCGACCAATATGGGCATCGAGCTCGAGAAGTCGCTGTGGCGGATGTACGCGCCGCACAAGGTGAAGATGGCCGTGTCCGGCTGCCCGCGCAACTGCGCCGAGTCGGGCATCAAGGACGTCGGCGTGATCGGCGTCGACTCGGGCTGGGAGATCTACGTCGCCGGCAACGGCGGCATCAAGACCGAGGTCGCGCAGTTCCTGGTGAAAGTGAAAACGCGCGAGGAGGTGCTGGAGTACGCCGGTGCGTTCCTCCAGCTCTAC
>DASPXL010000196.1:0-1612 GCA_035637375.1 Burkholderiales bacterium | reverse complement strand
TGAAAAGCGAAGGGGTGGACACGATCTTCACGCTGTGCGGCGGCCACATCATCGACATCTACGACGGCTGCGTCGACGAGGGCATCCGCATCATCGATGTGCGCCACGAGCAGGTGGCCGCGCACGCCGCCGACGGCTACGCGCGCCAGACCGGCAAGCTGGGCTGCGTGGTGACCACCGCCGGTCCCGGCTGCACCAACGCGGTGACCGGCATTGCGACCGCGTTCCGCTCGGAGAGCCCGGTGCTGCACATCGGCGGCCAGAGCGCGCTCGTGCAGTGGAAGATGGGCGGGCTGCAGGATCTGCCGCACGTCGACATGATGCGCCCGATCACCAAGTTCGCCTCGACGGTGATGTCGACCGAGCGCATCGCCGACATGATCGCGATGGCGGCGCGCGAGTGCTTCGCCGGCGCGTACGGGCCGAGCTACCTGGAGATTCCGCGCGACGTTCTGGATCGCGAGATCGACGTCGCGAAGGCGGTGCTGCCCAAGCCCGGCCACTACCGCGCTTCGACGCGCGCGATCGGTGACCCGCAGGACATCGAGAAGTTGGCCGACATCCTGGTCAACGCCGAGCGGCCGGCGATCCTCTTCGGCCAGCAGGTGTGGGCGGCGCGCGGCGACACCGAAGCGGTCGATCTTTTGCGCGGCCTTGATATTCCGGGTTACTTCAACGGCGCCTCGCGCGGGCTGTTGCCCCCGGGCGACCCGCATCACTTCGACCGCACGCGCTCGCAGGCCTTCGCGAAAGCCGACGTGATCGTGATCGTAGGCACGCCGTTCGACTTCCGCATGGGCTACGGCAAGCGCATCGCCTGTCCGACGCTGGTGCAGATCGATATGGATTACCGCACCGTGGGCAAGAACCGCGATGTCGCGTTCGGCATCGTCGGGCATCCGGGCGCGGTGCTCGGTGCGGTGCTGCAGGCGGCGAGCGGGCGGATCAAGAACGACAAGCGGCAAGCGCGCCGGCAGTGGATGAAGGAGCTCATGCAAGCGGAGGAAGCGGCCACCGAGAAGCTGATGCCGCTGTTCCGCTCGGAGAGCCTGCCGATCCATCCGTATCGGGTCGCCTATGAGCTCAACGAGTTCCTCACCGACGACACGATCTACATCGGCGACGGCGGCGACGTGGTGACCATTTCGGCGCAGGCGGTGCGTCCGCGCCGTCCGGGCCAGTGGATGGACCCGGGTGCGCTGGGAAGCCTCGGTGTGGGAACGGGCTTCGCGATGGCGGCCAAGCTCGCGCACCCGCAGAAGGAAGTGCTCTGCTACTACGGTGACGGCGCGTTCGGCATGACCGCCTTCGACATGGAGACGGCGAACCGCTTCGGCGCGCCGTATCTCGCGGTCGTCGGCAACAACTCGGCGATGAACCAGATTCGGTACGGGCAGTTGACGAAGTACGGTCCGCAGCGGGGCAACGTGGGCAATCTGCTGGGTGATGTTCCGTTCGGCAAGTTCGCCGAGATGTTGGGCGGCTACGGCGAGGAAGTGCGCGACCCGACGCAGATCACGCCGGCGCTGCGGCGCGGGCGCGAGGCGGTGGCGAAGAGCGGCAAGAGCGCGGTGATCAACATCTGGGTCGATCCGCGCGAATACGCGCCGGG
>DASPXL010000195.1:0-6200 GCA_035637375.1 Burkholderiales bacterium | reverse complement strand
GCCCCACGCGGCTGCGGCGATTGTAGCAGCGCGCTGTATCATGGCGAAAGAAAAATCTCGTCCCATGGCACCCGACAGCGCCGCTCTCGCAGAGGACGTCCGCCCTACTGAAGTGCTTGCCTGGGCGATGTACGACTTCGCCAACTCGGGTTACACCACGGTGGTGATCACAGCCGTGTTCAACGCCTATTTTGTCGCCGTGATCGCAGGCAACGCGCCTTGGGCGACTTTCGCCTGGACGGCTGCGTTGTCGGTTTCGTACGCTTGCATTCTGCTCACTGCGCCCGTCCTCGGCGCCTACGCCGACCTGCGCGCGGCAAAAAAGCGCTTGCTCGCTCTCACCACGGCCGGCTGCGTGGTCGCCACCGCCTTGCTCGCAGTCACCGGGCCCGGGACCTTGGCGCTCGCGGTGACCCTGCTAGTGATCTCCAACTTCTGCTTCGGCACCGGCGAGAATCTCGTGGCTGCGTTCCTTCCTGAGCTCGCGCGAGGCGAAGCGCTGGGACGTGTGTCGGGCTGGGGCTGGAGCCTCGGCTACCTGGGAGGACTGCTGACCCTCGGGCTTTGCCTGGCTTACGTCACCTGGTCTCAAGGCCACGGCGAGCAGGCACAGCAGTTCGTACCCGTCACGATGCTGATCACCGCCGCAACCTTCGCCGCGGCGAGCTTGCCGACCTTTCTCATTCTTCGGGAACGCGCCCGCCCGGTGCCACCCGTCCCTGGCGAGAACGTGGGTCGGGCGGCCTTTGCGCGGCTCGCGCAGACGGTGCGCGAGGCGGCGCGCTATCGGGACCTTGCGCGGTTTCTGGTATGCATCGTTTTCTACCAGGCCGGCATCCAGACGGTGATCGTCCTCGCGGCCATCTACGCGGAGCAGGCGCTCGGCTTCTCGACAAAGGACACGATCACTCTGATCCTCGTGGTCAACCTGACCGCTGCAGCGGGCGCCTTCACCTTCGGTTACATCCAGGACCGCCTTGGGCACGTGCGCACCATTGCCCTCACGCTTCTCCTCTGGATCGCGACGACGCTGATCGCCTGGGCCGCTTCGGCGCCAGGGCTTTTCTGGGTCGCCGCCAACCTTGCCGGATTGTGCCTCGGTTCCTCGCAGTCGGCGGGCCGCGCGCTCGTCGGCTACTTGAGCCCCGAGGACAGGCGCGCCGAGTTTTTCGGCCTGTGGGGCCTCGCAGTAAAGCTGTCCTCGATCGTGGGCCCTATCACCTACGGTGCCATAAGCTGGGTGACCGAAGGTAACCATCGTCTCGCGATGCTTGCGACAGGCGGGTTCTTCGTTGTCGGCCTTCTCTTATTGGCAGGGGTCGACGTTCCTCGCGGCCGCCGTGCAGCGGGCCAATCCTAGCGGGGTGCGGCGGCTCGCGCCGGGGAGGCTAGGGAACCTGCGCGGCGGGCATCTGTTCCAGAATGCTTTCGCTGTAGCTCGCCAGATAGGGTGAGCCGCGGTTGCGGTCATAGTAGCGTGGGCGCGGAAGCATCGCAGCCAGCCGCGCCGCCTGATCGGGTGCGAGGCTCGCCGCGCTCACGCCGAAATAGTAGCGCGCCGCCGCTTCGGCTCCGAACACGTTTTCGCCCCACTCGGCGACGTTGAGATAGATCTCGAAAATGCGGTGCTTGTCCATCGCCGCCTCGAGCATTGCGGCGAGTACCGCTTCCTGGCCCTTGCGCAGCGCGCTGCGCTCACCCGAAAGAAACAGGTTCTTCGCGAGCTGCTGGGTGAGCGTCGACCCCCCGGAGACGAGTTTTCCGCGCCGCAGGTTTCTGTCCATCGCCCGCTGGATGCCTTCCCAGTCGAAGCCCTCGTGATCGATGAACTTCGCGTCCTCGGCAACGATGATGGCGCGCTTCAGATGAATCGAGATGTGTTCATAGTCCGCCCATTCCTGTTCGAGCGCCGCCTTCGGGTTCTTCTTTCGCAACGCCTCCAGGCGCGCGTCCATGAACCGCGTCGTCGCAGGGTTGTGCTCGACCCAATTCAGGATTTGCGCAAAGAACCAGAACTCGTAGATCGCCAGACAGGCGATCGCCGCCCCGACGGGATAGCTGAACAGCTTCCACAGTAAGACGAGCAGTCTCATTCGGGAGCAGCACCGCTGGGCCGATGCGCGCAGCGTGGTGAATCCCCGGGGCTCATCCCTTGCTCAGTCGCTGAAGACTTTGTCGCCGCGCGCGAAATGCCAGGTGCGTGTGATCACCAGGATATCGGTTTCCTTGCGGATGTCGGGCGGGAACTTGGCGTAGGGCGCAGCCAGCTCGACGATTCGCTGTGCCGCAGCATCCAGTATCTTGTACCCGGAAGATTGCTCGAGATCCACGCCCGCCACCGTGCCGTCGGAATTTATTGACACCGTAAGCCGGAGGCTGCCGTAGATTCTGCCGCGCGCGCTCTCCGGATAGTTGAGATTGCCGATGCGCTCGATCTTCTGGCGCCAGTCTTCCACGTAAAGCGCGTAGCGAACCTCGGCGGCGCGCGCTCCGACGAAAATCCTGCGCGGGCGCTTGTTGTACTCCTCGATCTGGCGCGCGATCTGCGCCTCCATGCGGGCGATGAGCAAGGCGCTTTCGGCGAGTTCCACTCCAGAGACTCGCGACTTCGCCTCGGCCTGGAGCCCGGCCGCCGCGACTTCCTTGCGCGAGTGGGTCTGCGAGAGCAGCTGTCTCTGTCGCATCTCCAGCTCCTGCACGCGGCGCGTTGCCTGCTTCAGGTCCGTGCCGCGTTCAGCGAGCTGAAGGCTGGGGAGCGGTGAGCTCGCCCGGCGATCGAGGTCGGTGTCGCCCCCGCCGTCAAGGTTTGCCTGGGCGTGGACCTCGGGCATGGCCGGCCTCGAGCGGGTCTTGGAATTCACCAGCACCACGTCCAGTTGCGACGGGGTGAGCCTGCGCAGGGTGTCGGGCAGCTTGAAATGGATCGAGAGCACGATCGCGTGCAGCGCGATCGAGATCGACAGCGCCATGGCGAGCACGCGCGATTCAGGATCCAGCCTAGCGAACGGCTGTGGCCAAGGCCAGGCGAGCGCGTCGAAGCCGGGTCTAAAGAAAGCCACCTTGGAATCCATTAAAAGCTTTTTGAATCATATGATTCTAGGCCTTTTTTAGAGTTTTGTCTTATGAGCGTGGCGCCGCTGAGCTCTCCGATGCGTCCGCACGGCACCGGAATACACACTTGAGATCGGATCCGACAAGATCGATTTCGGTCACCGCGATTTCGACGGCCGTGCCGGGAGCGAGTTCGGGCAGCGACGGCACCCTCGCATACAGCGGCAGGCCATCGAACTTGACCAGATTCTCGCGCACCACCCGCGCCCTCGCAACGTCGATCTCTTCCTGCAGCAACCACCTCAGGCACCAGTAGTGCTCCATGCGGCGCTGGAACTCGTCGTAAGCGGCGTAGGTCGCTTCGAAATCATTCACGGCGGCGAGCATGATGTCGTCATTGCGCGAAAACGGCGGGGCCCGCCCGTCAAGCAGCGCGAGGAGCTGCCACTGGTTCACCAGATCCACGTACCGGCGCAACGGCGAGCTTGCCCAAGCGTAATGGCTGATGCCCAGGCCCTGGTGCGCCATGGCCGAAGTGGTCATCCTCACCTTGCCGGCGGCTTGGACGCGGTAGATCGCCGCGACGCCGTGATCGTCGAGCAGCTTCCCCCAGGTTTTGTTGACCGTAATCATCAGCTCGGAGACCAGTTTGTCGAGCGGCGTGCCGCGCCGGCGCTCGGCGATCGCGACGCGCGCATTTTCGTCGCGTCCCTCGACGTGAAAAGTGTAATCAGGACGCTCCGGGGCCGTAGAGGGCTTCCCGCGCGCCTTCTCCAGCGCGAGCGCAAACTTCCAGAGCGTGCTCAGTTCGCGCGAAAAGGGGATGCCCTCGCGCGATTCTCCGGTCAGAAAGGCCGCATCCAGTTCTTCAACGGCGTGATGCCGCAGGTTCGCGGCGATGGGAACGCGCTCGACGCGGGAGTGGTGGTTCTCGATTGCGAAATCTTCGCCGCGCACGTCGAGATAGAGGGAAAGCGCCGGACGACCGGCCCCTTCTGTAAGCGAGAAAGGCTCGATCGCCTGGGGCGGCAGCATGGTGAACTTGTAGCCTGGCAGATACACCGTCGAGAGGCGCTCGCGCGCCACCGCGTCGAGGGGCGATCCGGGCAAGAACCCGAGCGCCGGAGCGGCGATGTGGATGCCCACGCGCAGGCCGCCGCCTGGAAGCGGCGTTATTGAAAACGCATCGTCGATTTCGGTGGTGGACGCGTCGTCAAGACTGAACGCACGCGCGTCGGCAAGCGGGAGATCCCGGGGCTCGGTGGCTTCTAGCCCGGGAACGAAGCCCGTTCCCTTGGGGAAATACTCGAAAAGAAACCGATTGAGGTGGTAGTCGTGGCTGGAAGGCAGCGCGCCGCAGCGCTCGATCAGCTTTGCCGGAGACAGCCCGGTCCTCGCGCAAGCCTCCTCGAGCGCCTTGGTTTCAGCCCGGTTGCGATCAGGCTTGTACAGGAGCTGCGCGAGAAGCGGCAGGAACTCTTCGGGAAGCGCGCCGCTTGCAAGTTCTTCCGCCCAGGCCGAGATCTGCAATTGCTGTTGCTTCTTGCGCTCGATCCCCGCGAGCGCGGCGCGCAGCGTCTCGGGCGGCGCTGCCCGGTATCGCCCCCTGCCTTTACGGTGAAAATACATCGGCGCGGAGTGCAGCTTCACGAGGATTCCGGCTGCCTCCACCGCCGAGGGCGCGCGGCCGCAGTACTCGCGTGCGAGCTCCGCGAAGCCGAACTCCTCGCCGCCACAACACTCCCAGAGGAAATCGGTTTCGATACCCCCGGCCAGCGTCTCGGCCTGCGCAAGCAGGTCCGCGGCGCCGGGTTCCGGGAAGCGCAACAGCACGTCCTTTACCTTGATCTTGGCGCGTTTGCCGTGCGGCGCCTGAACTTGGAGCGAGTTCTCGCCGTCGACGAGCACCGTGGCGACCTTGAATGTGCCGTCGTCTTCGTACAGAACGTTCACGAGAAGGACCGAAACAGGGAGCCGCGTCGCGCCGGCCCGATGGATGCGATAATTATATCGTAGCGCGCCCCTCTGCTTTCGAAGAAAAAACAAGGATCGAGGAATGGCCAAGATCGAATCGATTTCTGTCGCGAGCGCGCGGGTCCCTTTGGAAAATGTCACGAGCTTCGCCACGCGGACCGTGTCCGCGCGCGACTACGGACTCGTCAGGGTGCGCGCCGGCGGCATTGAAGGCATCGGCTTCTGCTACGCCGGCTCTTCGGGCGGAACGCTCGTCGCGCAGGCCGTGGAGCAGCTGCTCGCACCGATTCTGCTTGGCCACGACAGCCTGCTCGTAGAGGGCTTATGGCAGCGCATGTTCCAGGAGACGCTCCTGCACGGGCGCGCCGGCAGCGTCATGCGCGCCATCTCGATCCTCGACTGCGCGCTCTGGGACCTGAACGCGCGCACGGTGAATTTGCCTCTCTACAAATACCTGGGCGCAGCGGTGGACGACGCTGTCCCCGCCTATGCGAGCGGCGGCTACTACCTCGAGGGCAAAACGCCGAAAAAACTCGGCGAGGAGATGGCTGCCTACGTGAAAGCGGGTTTTCGCGCGGTGAAAATGAAGGTGGGACGACTCTCGCCCAAGGAGGAAGAAGCCCGCGTGAAGGCGGCGCGCGAGGCGATCGGACCCGAGGTCGAGCTGATGCTGGATGCAAACAACGCCTGGCACGACCTCCCGACCGCGATGCGCTACATGGAGCGCTTCGAGCTCTACGATCCCTACTGGATCGAGGAGCCGTTTTTTCCCGACGACATCGACAACCACGCGCGCCTTGCGAAGCTCACGCGCGTCACGGTGGCGACCGGCGAGATCGGCGCGGGGCGCTGGCATTTCAAGGAGATTCTCGACAAGGGCGCCGCCCAGATCCTGCAGACCGACGCGCTCGTGTGCGGCGGGGTCACCGAGTGGAGAAAGGTCGCCGCGACCGCGGCGAGCTACGGCGTCACTGTCTGCCCGCACTGGTTTCACGACCTGCACGCGCACCTCGTGGCGGCGACCCCGAACGCGCGCTACGTCGAGTTCTTCCCCGACGACCAAGTGCTCAATTTCCGGCGTCTCATCGACGCGCAGCTCAAGGCCAAGGACGGCATGCTGCTTCTGCCCGAGACCCCAGGCCTGGGGTTCGGGTTCGACGAAAAAGCGCTGGCGC
>DASPXL010000194.1:0-2081 GCA_035637375.1 Burkholderiales bacterium | reverse complement strand
TCCGGAAGCGGCAGCGTGAATTTCATGCAGCGGCTGCGCACGGTGGGGAGCAGCCGGTCGGGCTGTGTGCTGACGAGCAGAAAGACCGTCTCCGGAGGGGGTTCCTCGAGGCTCTTGAGCAGCGCGTTCTGCGTGTTCGCGTTCATGGCCTCGGCCGGGTAGATCACGATGACGCGAAGCCCGGCCCGATGCGTTCCGACCGCGAGAAAACCGGCGAGCTCGCGAACCTGCTCGATGCGGATCTGCTCGCTGCGCTTCTCCTTCCTCGCGGGCTCGGCGCCCTCCTCTTGCGACTCCGGCAACATGCTGTCCGGCAGGAGCAGCCGGAAGTCCGGGTGGTTGCCCTGCGCAAACCACCTGCATGCCGGGCAAGCCCCGCAGCCGCGCCGGTCGCCGCGCGGCTTCTCGCACAGAAGCGACTGCGCGACTCCTTGCGCGAACTCCAGTTCACCCGAGCCCTCCGCGCCCCGTATCAGGATCGCGTGGGGGAGCCGCTCCCGGATGGGGAGCCATGCGTTCCAGGCGGAATCCTGCCAGCTGAACATGCCGATCAACAGAGGGTTGAAATGATCGCTTCGATTTCTTTCTTGACTTCAGCCAAAGGCTTGCTGCCGTCCACGACCCGCAGCCTGCGCGGCTCCGCGGCCGCGCGCTCGAGATAGCCTGCCCGGACCCGCTCGAAGAAACCCCGGTCCTCGCGCTCGAAACGGTCGGCCGGCGCCTTGGCCAGCCGCTTGAGCGCGACCTCGACCGGCGCATCGAAAACGATCGTCAGATCCGGCTGTAGCCCATTTTGAACCCACCGCTCGAGCGTGGCGATGCTGTCCTTGGCCATTCCCCTGCCCGCCCCCTGGTAGGCATAGGTGGCGTCGGTAAAGCGGTCTGAGAGCACCCAGCGCCCTGCGGCGAGCGCCGGAGCGATCACCTGCGCGATGTGCTCGCGGCGCGCGGCGAACATCAAAAGGGCCTCGGTCTCGATGTGCATAGTCTGCGAAAGGAGCAGCGTGCGCAGTTTCTCCCCGAGCGGCGTGCCGCCGGGCTCGCGCGTGACGACGAGGTCCTTGCCGTGACCGCGCAGGAAATCGGCGATTGCGCCGATATGCGTGCTCTTGCCGGCGCCGTCTATGCCTTCCAGCGTTATGAACTTGCCGCGGCTCACGGTCTCGCCCGCCGGCGCGAGCCGGGCATCTGGTATTTGGCGACCGCCCGGTTGTGCTCGACGAGCGTGCGCGAGAATTCGCTGGTGCCGTCGCCTCGCGATACGAAATACAGCGCGTCGGTCTGCGCCGGGTGTGTCACCGCCGCGAGCGAGGCGAGTCCCGGCATCGCGATCGGATGCGGCGGCAGGCCGCGCCGGGTATAGGTGTTGAACGGCGTATCGGTCACCAGGTCCTTCTTGCGCAGGTTGCCGTCGAATTGCTCGCCCATGCCGTAGATCACGCTCGGATCGGTCTGCAGCCTTACCCCGAGGCGCAGGCGATTCGCGAACACTCCGGCGATCATCGCGCGGTCGCTCGCGCGGCCGGTTTCCTTCTCCACGATCGAGGCGAGGATAAGCGCCTCGTAAGGGTCCGTGACCGGCAGATCCTGGGCGCGCTGGGCCCACGCCGATTGGAGCTGCCTCTGCATGGTGCGGTAGGCGTGCGCGAGCACGGCGAGGTCGCTCGAGCCCTTGGCGAAAACGTAGGTATCGGGAAAGAACATCCCTTCCGCGAATCCATACGGGGCGCCGAGCTTCGCCATGATCTCCGCCTCGGAGAGGTCCGCCGAATCGTGCGTCATGTCGGCATGCGCTTTCATCGCGTCGCGCATCTGGCGAAAGGTCCAGCCCTCGACGAACCGGATTTCCGCCTGGGCGTAATCCCCGCGCGTGATCTTGCGGATAAGCAGGAGCGGCGTGACGCCTGCCGACACCTGGTAGCTGCCCGCCTTGATTTCGGTGCTCGCGCCGTTGGCGCGCGCGAGCGCGTTGAACTTCCACTCGGACACAAGCACGCCGGCGTCGGTGATCTGGCGCGTCGCGCCGCGCAGCGTGCTGCCCGGGCGGATCGAGAAATCCACGGACGGCGCGGCGAGATCTA
>DASPXL010000193.1:0-2127 GCA_035637375.1 Burkholderiales bacterium | reverse complement strand
GATCGCAGCCCAGCGGCCCGTCATGCCGCCGCCTCGACAATGTCCGAGCGCGTGATCGAGCGGAAGAAGTCCTCAAGCCGGCCGCTCGTGGAGCGCGCCTTGAGCTCCTCCGGCGTGCCGTTGGCGACGATGCGGCCGCGGTCGATGATGATCGCCCGGGTGCACGCCGCCTCGACCTCCTCGAGGATGTGCGTCGAGAAAATGATCGCCTTGGTCTCGCCCATGCGGCGGATGAGCGTGCGCACCTCGTGCTTCTGGTTCGGATCGAGCCCGTCGGTGGGCTCATCGAGGATCAGCACCTCGGGATCGTGGATCAGGGCCTGGGCGAGGCAGGTGCGGTGGCGAAAGCCCTTGGAGAGCGTATCGATCGTCTGCCCGAGCACGCTCTCCAGGTGGCACAGCTCGACCACGCGTCGTATCGCGCTCCGGCGTCCCTCGCCGCGCAAACCGCGCATCGCGGCGGCGAACTTGAGGAAGGACAGGACCGACATGTCGGTGTAGGAAGGCGCCGCTTCCGGAAGATAGCCGATGCGGCGCTTCACCTCGATCGGGTGCTCGAGCACCTCGAGCCCGCACACGGAAACCCGGCCCTCGCTCGGCGGAATGAAGCCGGTGATCATGCGCATGGTGGTGGACTTGCCGGCGCCGTTGGGGCCCAGGAACCCCAGGACTTCGCCCCTGGCGACCTCGAAGGAGACGGCATCGACGGCCCGTTTCTGTCCGAAGGACTTGCTGAGATTCTCCACCTTGATCATTCTCGCTTCTCCGAGCGGGTCTTCTTGTTGATTACGCTCACGGGGGCGGCACCGGGCGATTTCAAGCTTCGGCCCGCATTCCTCCGACCGGCGCAGGGCCCAACTGGTTCCCAGGCGTTGCCGCGACGGGCCGCATTCTAGCCTGTCCCGGCGCCCGGTGATAAGCAAATTACGAATCGGTATGATCGCATCCCATATGCGCGCTTTCAAGGCGCCCGACGAAGGCCTTATAATTTCCTGCTTTTCGCGAGCGGCCTCGCAGCCGCCAACCGAGGATTGCGCGATGACCCACGTCGTCACCGAAAGCTGCATCAAGTGCAAGTACACCGACTGCGTCGATGTCTGCCCCGTCGACTGCTTCCACGAGGGGCCGAACATGCTGGTGATCGACCCGGACGAATGCATCGATTGCGCCGTGTGCATACCCGAGTGCCCGGTAAACGCGATCCTGCCCGAGGAAGACGTGCCCGAGGAGCAGAAGAAGTTCACCGCGTTGAACGCCGAGCTCGCCAAGATCTGGCCCGTGATCATCGACATTAAGCCCGCGCCCGGGGACGCCGACCAGTGGAAGGACGTGAAGGACAAGCTCGAGCATCTGGAGCGCTAGGCATGGGATGCTGAAGCTTGCCTACGGCCTGTCCTTCGCCGAGCTCTATGAGCGCGACGGCCTTGCCAGGCTCGATGCGGCGTTTCTCGGGTTTCTCGAAGCGTCGGACTCCGCGCTCAAAGCCCGGCTCCTCGCCGCGCGCGAGAATCCCGCCGGCCTGGCCGCAAAGGCCGAATCCGCGCTGATCCTGGAGATCGCGCCGCACCTGGACGATTTTCTCGCCGAGCTGTTCGGCATCCAGGCGGAGTTTCGCGCCCTGGCGGCGCGCCACCACGAGCTCGCTCCGCTCTACGCGGTCAAGCGCCAGTTCGTGCAGCGCCGCGCGGCGAACAGGATCAAGCCCGACGAGGCCGCCAAGCTAGACGGGGTGGCCCTCGAAGCCGGGCTGAAAAAAACATTCGGCGGGCGCTTCGACGAACTGACCTTTGCAACCAGAGTCGCCGAGTGGCTCGCCGACGAGGCAAAGCACGCGGCCGAGCTCGAGCTTGCGCTCAAGTACGCCGCCTGGGCGCTGCACACTCCCGCGGGCCGCGAGCACGTGCGGCGCGGCGTCCTGTTCAAAACTCCGGCGAAGATCGATCCCTGCAATCTCATCACCCGCGCGCACAGGAGCGAGCGCGAAGGCGTCGTCACCTACACGATCAAACCGGAGCATATCCGCCGGCGCCGCGGCTTCGCCCTCACCGACCCGGGAACCGATCTCGCCGGCGCGCTCGACCAGGCGAACTACTGCATCTGGTGCCATACGCAGGGCAAGGATTCCTG
>DASPXL010000192.1:0-3272 GCA_035637375.1 Burkholderiales bacterium | reverse complement strand
AGCATCGGCCGCTCGACGTTCTTGACTACCATGTCGTAGATGGCGCGCGGCTTTGCCCCGTCGAGGTCCTTGAAGTACCGCTCCAGAGACCGGCGGATGCAATCCGCGATCTCGCTTGTCTGCTTCATTTCCCGCTCCCTTAACTCTGATGTTTCCGTTTATGCGTCGCGCCGGCCTCCGAGTTTCATCCCGACTCATGCGGCCAGCGCTTCCTCGTAGAGCAGGCGCGGGTGCTCGCGCCCGAGTTGCTCAAAAAATCGATTGACCGAGTCCAGCTGCTCCTCGCAGCTCGTAAGCTGATTCATGCCGTGCCGGAAGCTCGCCGAACCGGCAAGGCCCTTGGTGTACCAGGAAATATGCTTGCGCGCGACCTTGACTCCGGTTTCCCGGCCGTAGAACGCGTACAGCTCCTGCAGATGTGCGACCAGGACGGAATGGATTTCCGAGACGAGCGGGTGAGGGAGCTTCTCACCGGTCGCAAGATAGTGCTCGATTTCGCGGAAGATCCAAGGCCGCCCTTGAGCGGCGCGGCCGATCATGATGCCGTCGGCGCCCGTATATTCGAGCACCTGCTTCGCTTCCTCCGGCGTGGAGATGTCGCCGTTTGCCACCACCGGCAGGCGCGTGGATCGCTTGACCTCGCGGATCGTGTCGTACTCGGCCCGGCCGGAGAAGCCGCAGGCGCGGGTGCGGCCGTGCAAGGACAGCAGCCGCACGCCGGTGTCTTCGGCGATTTTCGCCACCTTTAGGGCATTCTTGTTGAGGGGATCCCACCCGGTGCGGAACTTCAGCGTGACGGGCACGTCCACCGCGCCCACCACGGCCTCGAGAATGCGCCCGACCAGCGGTTCGTCCTTCAGGAGCGCGGAGCCGGCCAGGGTGTTGCAGACCTTCTTGGCCGGGCATCCCATGTTGATGTCGACGATTTGCGCGCCCTGCTCGACGTTGTAGCGGGCGGCCTCGGCCATCATGGCCGGGTCGGCTCCGGCGATCTGCACCGAGATCGGTTCGACCTCGCCGTCGTGGTTTGCCCGGCGGAGCGTTTTCTCGCTGCCCCACAACAGCGAGTTCGACGCGACCATCTCCGATACCGCCAGACCTGCGCCGAAGTTTTTGCACAGCTGCCTGAAGGGGCGGTCGGTGACGCCGGCCATCGGCGCGACGAACAGATTATTGCGCAGCGCGTGCGAACCGATTCGCATCGACGATCACGGAAAATTCTTTCGGGCGGGAGCGCAATTCTATACCGAAAACCGAACGATAAGGGAAGCGCTTTTACCGCTTCGTTCAAAAAATTCCGCTGACGCGGAGATTTTTTCTTCCCGCAGCGCGGAAACGGCGCCGCGCTTACTTCAAGGCAGCGCGCGCGTTCCGAAAATCATGCGGCGGGCGAGAAAACGCCGTGCCGGCGGCGAGGCGTCGAGCGCGGCCAATCCCGCGCCACGCGCAGCCGCGAGGAACGGAAGGGAATTCGAGAATATCCTGACCAGAAAGTCGGTGAATCCGATTCCCGCGTAACGGTCGAGCCGGCGGCGGCGGACGTAGCGCGCGAGAAAACGCGGCGCGCCGATTTCCTCCTTGGCGACATCAAGCAACATCTGAGCCAGTTCCCAGGCATCGCGCAGGCCGAGATTGAGTCCCTGGCCTGCCACCGGATGCAGCGTCTGCGCGGCATTACCCACGGCGAGAGTTCTGGGCGCGGGATCGATCGCGCTGCGGCGCAGTGAAAGCGGGAACGCCGAGCGCGGACCGGCGGAGCGAAAATCTCCAAGCCTCCCGCCGAAGGCCTCGCGCAGGCGCGCGAGAAACTCCGGATCGGAGAGCCCGAGCAGGGTTTCAGCCGCAGGGGACCGCACGCTCCAAACCAGGGCGTAGCGGTCACCGTACGGCAGCAAGGCGAGCGGCCCCTCGGCCGTAAAGCGTTCCCAGGCGACGCCGCGGCGCGGCCGCTCGGCTTCGACCTCGGCGACGATCGCGCGCTGATCGTAATCGGTCACGTGCTCGGCACGGCGGATCGGGCCGCCGTCCGCCAGCACGAGCAGCCGCGCGCGCATGCGGACTTCCTCTTCGCCGCGGGACAGCCGGAGTGCGACTTCTTCCGGGGCCGTTTCCCAATCCCTCAAAGTTTCCGCGGCTGCGGGTGTGTGCGCCGCCAGCTGCGCGACGAGCTCCGAGTATGCGGTTACATACCCCAGCGCCGGCAGGCCGTGCTCAGCGCAGCGCATCACGGTTCGCCCGAATCCCCGTTGAGAAACGTGGATCGTTTCAATGGGGCTGGTTCGGATCGAGTGCCACGCGCCCAAGCGCTCCAGGATCAAGCGGCTGCCGTGGGAAAGAGCGATGGGCCGGTCCGCGGCGCCGACTTCGTTCGCGATCCGGGCGACTGAAACGGAACTGCCCGACAGAGCAAGCGCCAGCGCGCAGCCGACCGGCCCGCCGCCGGCGATGGCTACGTCGACCTCGGGAGCTCAAGCACGGCCGACCAGCGTTTCGATATCCCGAACCGATTTCGGTGCCGCCGCCGTCAACACCTCGCACCCGGAGGGCGTCACCACTACGTCATCCTCGATGCGCACGCCCGTATTCCAGAATTGCCTGGGGACGTCATCGGCGGGACGGATGTAGCAGCCCGGTTCCACCGTCAGCGTCATGCCGGGCTCGAGGCGCCGCCATTCGCCCCCCGGCTTGTACTCCCCGGCGTCGTGGACATCGAGCCCGAGCCAGTGCCCGGTGCGGTGCATGTAGAAGCGTTTGTAATCCTCGGTCTCGATCACTTTTTCGACAGTGCCGCGACACAAGCCGAGATCGATGAACCCTCGAGCGAGTGTTCTCACCGCCGCGTCGTGCGGTTCGTCCCAGCGCTTGCCCGGCCCCACCGCCGCGATCGCCTCGGCTTGCGCGGCGAGCACCAGTTCGTAGATGTCCCTCTGCGGGCCGCTGAATTTTCCGTTCACCGGAAAGCTGCGCGTCACATCCGAGGCGTAGCCGTCCAGCTCGCAGCCCGCGTCGATCAGCAGGAGGTCCCCGTCGGCGAGCCGGGCATTGTTGTCGCGGTAATGCAGGATGCAGGCGTTGGCCCCTGCGGCGACGATCGGCCAGTAGGCGGGAAACTGGGCGCCGCGGCGGCGAAATTCGTAAAGGAGCTCCGCCTCGATCTCGTATTCACTGCGCCCGGGGCGCGTCGCGCGCATCGCGCGCTCGTGGGCGGCGGCCGAGATCGCCGCCGCGCGGCGCATCACGGCGAGCTCGCCGTCGTCCTTGATCACGCGCAT
>DASPXL010000191.1:0-1817 GCA_035637375.1 Burkholderiales bacterium | reverse complement strand
GATCTGAAGCGCCTGCTCGCCTATCACTCGGTCGAGAACATCGGCATCATCCTCTTGGGCCTCGGCATGTCGATGGTGTTCATCGGCTTCGGCCATCCGGCAGCCGGAGTGCTCGGCCTGATCGCAGGTCTCTATCACACGCTCAACCACGCCGTGTTCAAGGGGCTGCTCTTCCTCGGCGCCGGCTCGATCCTGCACTCGACGGGCATGCGGAACTTGAACGACATGGGCGGCCTCGTCCACAGCATGCCCAAGACCGCGTTCTACTTCCTGATCGGCGCGCTCGCCATCTCCGCGCTCCCGCCCCTGAACGGCTTCGTCTCGGAGTGGCTCACGTTCCAGGCCGCGCTGCAGGCCCCGCTCTTGCAGAACGGCGTGGTGCGCAGCCTCTTGCCGCTCTTCGCCGCGACGCTCGCGCTCGCCGGCGCGCTCACCGCGATGTGCTTCGTCAAGGTCTACGGCATCGCCTTTCTCGGCCGGCCGCGCGAGCCTGCGCACCGCACGCCGGTGCCGCACGGCGGCGACGCGAGCGGCATGGAACGCTACGGCATGGCCTGGCTCGCCGCAGGCTGCTTCGTGCTCGGGCTCTTCCCGACCTCGTTCCTGCTGATGCTGAACCGGATCGGCGTCTCCCTCACCGGGCAGGGCCTGTCCGAACAGGCGCTCGAGTCGAGCTGGCTGTGGCTCGTGCCCACCGCGGCGGAGGAGGCGAGCTACTCGCCGGTCATCTTCCTCGTCGTGATCGTCGCTGTGACTGCGCTCGCGTTTCTGCTGGTGCGGCGTTTCTATCACGGCCGGGTGCGCTTCGCCGACCCCTGGGACTGCGGCTTCCCGGAGCAGACCTCTCGCATGCAGGACACCGCGGACGCCTTCGGCCAGCCGATACGGCACGTGTTCGGGCCGCTTTATCGCATGCAGCGCGACCTGCCCGGGCCGGACGACCCGGCGCCCCGGTATTTCCTCAAGATCGAGGACCATCATTGGTACTGGCTGTACCTTCCGGTTGCGCGGGCGGCGGAGTTCGTCTCCTCGAAGATCGCGCTCCTGCAGCACGGCAGGATCAGCATCTACCTGCTCTACAGCTTTCTCACCCTGATCGCCCTGCTGGTGTTCGTGCGATGAACAACTTCCCCGGAATCGCGTTCCAGATCCTGCAGTCGGTGTTCGTGGTGCTCGCCGCGCCGCTCCTCGTGGGCTGGGTCAACCAGTGCCGCGCCTGGCTGCAGAACCGCTCGGCGCCCAGCCTCCTGCTGCCTTACTGGACGCTCGCCAAGCTCTTCCACAAGGACGCGGTGATGGCGCGCGACGCCTCTCCCCTGTTCCGGCTCACGCCCTACATCCTGTTCGGCTGCATGTGGCTCGCGGCGGGGATCGTTCCGGTGCTCGCGACCGACCTGCCCTTCGCGCCGGCCGCGGACATCATCGCGCTCGTGGGCGTGTTCGCGCTCGCGCGCGTGTTCTCGGCGCTCGCCGCCATGGACATCGGCACCTCCTTCGGAGGCCTAGGGGCGCGGCGTGAGATGCTGATCGGTTTTCTCGCGGAGCCGGCGATGCTGATGACCCTGTTCACCGCGGCCTTTATCTCGGGCTCCACCCAGCTCACCACCATCGTGGACACGCTCGCGCACCGGGAATTCACGCTCTACCCGAGCCTCGCCTTCGCCGCGGTGGCTTTTCTCATGGTGCTGCTCGCCGAGAACGCCCGCATCCCGATCGACAACCCGACCACGCACCTCGAGCTCACCATGGTGCACGAGGCGATGATCCTCGAGTACTCGGCGCGGCACCTCGCGCTGATCGAGTGGGCGGTGGCGATC
>DASPXL010000190.1:0-1585 GCA_035637375.1 Burkholderiales bacterium | reverse complement strand
CCCCCACAGCCGATGGCTCGGAACCTCGACATGGCCGAGCGCGTCCTTCTCGAGGCGGAAGCCGGATCGCGCCACTTGTTGTTTCGCCATCGCCATCATCTCCTTCGCTTTCGGCGCGCAAGGGCCGCAGCAGTTATTCCGTCATCCTGAGATGCGAGGACGCGTGGTTCGAGGCCCGCATCATCCTTGTAAGTCACGAATCGCTGCATCGGTTAGATTGGCTGGTGCGGTGGCGGACGGGAGACCGTGTCATCCCAGGGCTTTGAAGCCCGTACCTCAGCGCGGGACTCCGTCCGCCGTTCCATCGAACCCGAACAGTCGCGAGGGCCGCAACGCGAGCCCGATTGCGCAAGGAGGGGTGAAGATGGAGGCGATCTTTGTTGGTATCGACGTATCGAAGGACCGCTTGGACGTGCATGTGCGCCCGAGCGGGGAAGCCTTTGCGGTGCGCCGCGACGGCAGCGGCTTGCAAGAGTTGGTGGATCGGCTGCAGATAGTCTCTCCGATGCTTGTTGCGGTGGAGGCGACCGGCGGCTTCGAGACGATCGTGGCGGCGGCGATCGCCGGAGCGCATCTGCCGCTCGCGGTGGTCAATCCGGCGCAGGTGCGTCACTTCGCGCAAGCGGTGGGCAAGCGGGCGAAGACCGATCCGCTCGACGCCGAGATGATCGCGCGCTTTACCGAGGCGGTGAAGCCGGAGCCGCGTTCGCTGCCCGATGCGGCAGCACGCCTGCTCGCTGAGCTGGTCGGCCGGCGCCGGCAAATCATCGAAATGCTGGTTGCCGAACGCCAGCGCGAGAAGCGCGCCGGCAATGTCCGCGTGCGCAAGAGCCTCGCCCGCCATATCAAAGTCCTGGAACAAGAATTGCCGAACATCGACGGCGACATCGCAGGCTTGGTGCGCGGTTCCCCCGTCTGGCGCGAAAAGGAAGACCTGCTGGTCTCGTTCAAGGGCGTCAAAACCACGCTCGCCCGCACCTTCCTGGCCGAGCTGCCGGAACTTGGCACTCTGACCCGGCGACAAATCGCCGGCCTCGTCGGTGTCGCTCCCTACACGCGCCAATCCGGTCGTTGGAAAGGAAAAAGCATGATCGGCGGAGGCCGAGCTTGTGCCCGCTGGGCGGTCTACATGGCTGCCCTGAGCGCCAGCCGTCATAACCCTATCCTGAAGGCCTTCTATCAACGCCTGCTCGCCGCCGGTAAGCCGAAAATGGTCGCGCTCGTCGCCGTCGCGCGTAAGCTCCTCACCATCCTCAACGCCATGCTCAGGGACAAACAACCATGGCAGCACGCTTGACAAAGAACACAGTCGCTGAGGTGCGAGGCCGCGACAGCGGCCGAGCCTCGAAGGATGCACGGCCCGGGCCGTCGCCCTTCGAGGCTCGCGCACTTCCGTGCGCTCGCGCCTCAGGGTGACGGAACATAGTTAGCAAGCATCGAAGAATGGCATGCCCAGCAAAGGCCGGGCATGACCATCGTAATCAAACCGACCTCGCCTAACGAAATAACGACGAAAACCGCCGCCGCTCCGTGTCGGCCGATTCGGACGGGACCGGTTCGGGTTCCGGCCCTGGATCGTCAGGCG
>DASPXL010000189.1:0-5987 GCA_035637375.1 Burkholderiales bacterium | reverse complement strand
TGCTGCGCTCCTCGCGCGCGTTGGCGAGTCCGGCGCCGGTGAGGTTGAGGACGGTGGCGATCAGATAGGCGCTGATCAACGCAGCCAGGGACAGGATCACGATCAACGCAAACCCGCGCTCACCCGACGCGGCTGCCGTTTCACCGTAAGCACGGAGCTTCACGGCCTGCGCTCGCGCTTCTCGGAAGGGGTCAGGATTGTCGCGCCCTCGACGGGATCCTTCACCTCGCCGCGGACCTTGTCGAGCGTCTGCCCGACCTTGAGACTGACCGTGGGTTCGCCTTCCCCGCCAGGCAGCGTTACCCGTGCGGGGTCGCGCGGTTTTCTCGTGTTCTCCTGCGGGACGCCGTTGATCCAGACAGTGGTCTTGCCCAAGGAGCGCGATACCTGGCCGTTGACCGTGACCAGGCTGTTGGCGCTCGTCGCGGTCTCTTGGGCGTTGGCCTGGCGGCGGCGGTCGAGGTCCTGCCTTTGCTGCGGGGTAAAAAACAATCGTCCGAGGTTCTCGTCCGCCGCAGCGGGTACCGGGGCACCGACCGCGGCCATCAGCAATGGCGTCACGAGCCCCCCCATGAATTTCCTTACCGATATGGCATTGATCACGGCTCACCTCATCCGATTCACGCGGGCTTTACTCCCCTCACCGAGACCAGGTCGACCTGGCAATCGGCGCGCAAGCGCGGCTGCAGCGCGGTCGCAGACGGCACGGCCCCGCGCTCGATCCGATTCAAGCTGCAATGCCGGACCGACACATACGCTTTTCCGGCGGCCTCCAGGTCGGCAAGGAAGGTGAGCAGGTCCTCCTCGTGCAGCAGCAGCATCTCGAGTTTCATCCGGCTTACCACAAAATTCGCGGCGCCGGTCGCGACGATTCCCGGGTAGTCGAGCGGTCTCTGCGGCTCGATCCCGTACTTGATCTCGAAGAGCTTGCGGTCCTTCTTGATCCTGGCGATCGACTCGATCCAGTCGAGCCGGCTGTGCTCGCCGACCATGCCGCGCCGGCGCATCTGCTCGTAGTGCACCAGGTTTTCGCGGATCTCCCGCTCTTCCTCCGAAACCCTGGACACGCGCTCCTGGATCGCCACGCGGCTTTGGCGGACCGCGTCTCTAGCCTTTTTCGCTGCGTCCAGATAGTGATCGCTCGCGATCAGGCAGGCCGCGCCCAGCGCGAGCAGCGTCGCCGCCGCCGCAAGCGGCAGGCGCAGCCTCTTGAGATCGTCGCGGGCGATGTTCATGTGCCTCGCCGCTTGCTGAGCGTGACTGAAAACCGCGGCACCTCCTCGTTCCTCGCCGCTCCGATGTCGCCGCTGATGCTTTTTTCCGCGTTCATGTCGAACGGCAACTGCGCGCGGGTCACTTCCGTGCCGGGCCGCCGGCGCAGCGCCTCGGTGAATTCGTTGACCAAGGCGGCGACCGCGCGGTAATCGGAGGCCTGCGGCAGGATCAGTTTGCCCGAGATCTCGGCGGTTTGAACCTGGAATTCGGCCCCCGCGGGCTCCGTGGGCGCCGATGGCGCGGGCGCAGCCTTCGCCGCCTCGCGGCCTGCCGGCGTTTTCGCACCGGTCCCGATTTCCCAATCGATCTTGTCGATCTCGATCTGGGGCAGGGCGGTGACCGCCTCGCTGATTTCGACGAGCATGCCGCCGGGAGAAGCGCTTTGCCGCAGCAGCGTCCGGTAATTCCTGACGATGGCTTTCAGGCTCTCGGTCGAGGTCGGAGTCCCGGGGAAGCTCGTCTGCAGCCGCGCGTACTGCTCCGACATGCGGGTTTCCTGCTGGCGGTCGGTCGCGGCCTGCTCGTTGACCTGATAGATGTCGAGGAGCTTTACCGCGGAGACGACCAGGCAAAATCCGAATGCCGCCACTCCTGCCGTGACCAGACCCACCTGCGCGCGCCACAGGTTATAGAAGCGCCGCAGGCCGTCGTCGGCAAACTGTTCTCGGGGAGGGGAATCGGCGAGCGCGTGCAGGAACAGGCCCTCGGCGAGGGTTTCAGCCGGCACCGATTTGAGACCGACGCTCCTGCCCACCGTGTCGACGTCGTGCACGTGGAAATGCAGCCGCGCGGAGTTGACGCAGGCCGCATCGTAAAGCGCTTTGTATTCGCTCGGCGCAAACACCAGCGCGTCGAGCGGGGGCGCGTCGCGCGGCAGGATGCGGGTGTTGACGAGGTACTGGTGGATGCGGACCGATTCGGCCGCGCAGTCCTGGGCGATCGCGCGGGGATCGGAGAGGTCCACGCGGCCGAGGCGCGAAAAGCGCACGCGGCCGTTCTCGAAGTAGCTCTGCCGCAATCCGGCCTGCTGGAGGCTCACCAAGACGTACCGGGCCCCCTTGAACCCCAGGCGCCTTCCCACCCGGGCCGCGGCGAGCGCCACCGAAAATACGCCGGCCACGCGGGCGTCGTTCGAGCGCAGAGCCTCGAGCCAGGGCTGGAATTGCTGCGTGTTGGTAAAGGACGTGTAAAGAATCCGCTCCTCGCGCCGCCCCGAGTGGATCTCGGAGCCGAGCGGGAGCGCAATGGCGAGCGAGGTGTCGCGGTAACGCTGGGCGAGCTTGCGCGCGAGCAGCGCGCGCCGATCCCCGCCGCGCACGTAGGGGATGTTCTCCTGGAAGAAATCCTCTTCCACGACGTCGGCGAGCACGTAGAAAAGGCTCTTCGCGGCGCCGGCGACGTACCTGGAGAATTCGGCGACGCCTTCCTCGCTGGTCTGGAATGCGCTTTCCTTGCGCAGCTCGCCCCTTTCCCACGAATAGGCGGTGACCCCGTGGGAGGTCAAGTAGCAAAGACGTTTGCTCGGCATGGGGCTACATCTTGATCTTGGTAATGACGTCGTAGATCGGCCCGAGCACGGAGAGCATCACCCAGCCGAGGATCGCGCCGAGAAGCACCGTCAGCGCCGGCTCGATCATGACCTGGATCTTGGAGATCGACTCGCGCACTTCCCGGTTGTAGAAGTAGGACACGTTGAGGAGCGCCTTGTCGAGCGCGCCGGTCGACTCGCCCACCCGGAGCATCCTCACCACGAGCGGCGGGAAAAGTCCGACCTCCTGGAACGCCGCAGTGACGTTCTTGCCTTCGCCGATCCGCTCTCCGGCGAGTTTCAGCCCCTCCTGGATGACCAGATTGCCGGCGGTCTCCTCGGAGCTGCGGATCGCGTCCAGGATGGTGATCCCCGAGGAGTACATCAGCGCGAAGACGCTGGCGAAGCGCGACAGGATGATCTTGCGCAGGATCTCGCCCGCTACCGGGAGCGAAAGCTTAAGGCGATCGAGCTGATAGCGCACCACAGGGTTGGCCCGGGCGGCGAGCTTGACGCCGACGACCAGGACCGCGGGCGCCGCGAGGACCGCCCACCAGTAGTTGACCAAGAACGCCGACACTTCGATCAGGACGCGCGTCTGCAGCGGGATCTGCTGTCCCATGTTCCTGATGAAGCCGACCATCTGCGGCACGAGGTAGATCATCAGGAAGAAAGTGACCATCAACACGATCGAGCCGACGAACGCCGGATACATGACGAGCTTCTTCATGTGCTCGGCGAGCTCGTCCTCCCATTTCAGGCTCTCGACGAGGCTCCTCAATACCTCGGGGAGCTTCCCCGTGTCTTCCCCTGCGCGGACGAGGCTCGTGAAGACCGGGTTGAAGATCTGCTGATATTGGGCGAGAGCCTGCGACATCCGCTGCCCGCCCTGGATGCCTTCGAGGACCCCGGAGATCACTTCGCGAAACCGGGCGTTTTCCATGCTGTCGCGCAGATCGATCAGCGATTCGACGAGCGGGACCCCGGCTCCGGTGAGCTGCTCCATGTGGAAGCAGAAGTTGATGAGCTCCGGGCGCTTGATCGAGCCCGAGCGGAGCAGGCTCCCCCCGTGCCTGGCCGGCCCGCCCCGCACCAAGTCCAGGCCCATGCGCTTCAGGCGCATCTCGAGGTCGACGATATTCACCGCGTCGATCTGGCCGAGCATCGCCTTGCCCCGAGTGTCTACGGCCTTGTAGGTGAAAAGCGCCATGTTCGATCCCGGTCGCGGGCTCGGCCGGCCCAGGGCTACATCCGGTCGGTAAGGTCGACGACGCGCATCAGCTCGTCGAGCGCGGTCGAGCCGTCGAGGACCCGGCGAGCGCCGTCGTCGGCGAGCGTGCGAAAGCCCTTGGCCACGGCCGCCTTGTGCAGTTGCCGGCCCGTGGCGCGGTGCGCGATCAGCTCGTCGAGCTCGGCGTCCATCTTCAGGATCTCGATGATCGCCATGCGGCCCCGGTAGCCCTGGTAGTCGCACTGGTCGCAGCCTACGGCCCGGTACAGCGTGGGCGCCCGATCGGGCTGCACCGCGAGGATGCCGCATTCGCCGGCGCTCGCCTGATACGCCTGCTTGCAATGCTTGCACAGCCTGCGCACCAGGCGTTGCGCGATCACGCCGATGATGTTGCCGGCGAGGATGTCCGGAACGATGCCGATGTCGAGCAGCCGCGGGACCGCGCCGGCCGCGGAATTGGTGTGCAGCGTCGAATAGACCTGGTGGCCCGTCATCGCGGCGCGGAAAGCCATGGTGGCCGTGTCCCCGTCGCGAATCTCGCCCACCAGGATCACGTCGGGGTCCTGCCGCATGAGCGAGCGGATGCCGTTGCCGAAATCCATCTTGGCCGCCTCGTTGACCGAGGTCTGGCGGATCAGGGTCATGGGATACTCGACCGGGTCCTCAAGCGTCATGATGTTGAGGCCGTCGTTGTTGATGTGGTTCAGCACCGAGTAGAGCGTCGTCGTCTTGCCGCTGCCCGTGGGGCCGGTGAGCAGGATGATGCCCTCGGGCCGCGCGATCATTTTCTTGAGGAGCTGGAGCTGGGCCGCTTCCAGACCCAGGCCGTCCAGGGGGACGATCCCCTTCTGGCGGTCGAGAATGCGCAGCACGATGTTCTCGCCGTGCGTGGTCGCCTGCGACGAGACGCGGAAATCGACGGCGCGGCCCGTCAACATCAGCGAGATGCGGCCGTCCTGCGGCGCGCGCGTTTCGGCGATGTTCATCTTCGACATGACCTTGACCCTCACCGCCATCGCCGGCCAGTAGGTCTTGTGCAGAGACCGTATCTGGCGCAGCACGCCGTCGATGCGGTAGCGGATGCGAAGGAAGCTCTGCTCCGGCTCGAAGTGAATGTCGGAGGCGCCCCGCTCGACGGCATCTGCGAGCAGCGCCGAGATGAGGCGCACCACCGGCTGCGAGTAGGCGTCGCCGGACACCTGCAGGCTCTGGTAGTCGATCTCGCCGGTCTCGATCTCGTGCAGGATGCCGTCGATCGAAAAATCGTGGCCGTAGTACTGGTCGATGGCCCGGCCGATTTCGCCCTCGCCCGCGAGCCGCGTCTCCAGCGAAAACTCCCCGCGCAGCTGCGCCCGCACCTGGTCGAGCGCCACGATGTTGCTCGTATCGGCGAGCGCCACGATGAGCTTGCGCGCATCGCGATCGAGCGCGACCGGAAAAATATTGTGGCGCTTCGCGAATTCGCGCGGCACGAGCTTGAGCGCCATCGAATCGACCACGATCTGCGTGAGGTCCACGCTCTGCAGCCCGAGCTTCTCGGAGAGCGCGTCGCGCAGCGTCGCCTCGGACACGAAGCCCAGATTTACGAGGAGCTTGCCGACCGGCTGGTGGGTCTTGAGCTGCTCGAGCAGCGCGATGCGCAGCTGGTCCTCGGTGAGGATCCCTTGCGAGATCAGGATCTGCCCGATGTGGCGCTTCGCCTGCGGGGAGACCGTCTGGGCGCTGAGGCGCGGGGAGTTCATCGACCGGGCACCTTGCTCAGCTCCTGCACGCGGGCACGGGCCTGAGCGGGAGGGAAGCTCGCCGCGCGCCTGTCCGCCAGGGCAAGGGCGCGCTGGTAGAACTCCAGTGCGAGCTTTCTCTGGCGCAGCTGATCGAGGCTCACGGCGAGATTGAAAGCGTAGTCGGCGTTCTCGGGGTCGACCGAATAGGCCTTGAAATACGCGGCTTGAG
>DASPXL010000188.1:0-2202 GCA_035637375.1 Burkholderiales bacterium | reverse complement strand
GCCTGCTTGCGACAGTGTCGCCAGGCGTTGCGCAGCAGGTTCCAGAGAACCTGGTTGAGATGCGCGCGGTCGAACTCCACGACGACGTTCTCGGCGGCGTCGATGGAGAAGCTCCCGCTCGGGATGGTTTCGTTCTGGGCGAACTCGTCGATAAACGTAAACAGGTACGGCCGCACCCGGATCGTTTCCGGCTGGACGCGGTCGCGTCGCGAGAGCTCCAGCACGTCGTGCACCATGCGCTCGAGGCGCCGCGCGTTATCCCGGATGATCTGCACCATGCGTTCCCTCTGCGGCCCGCGCTGCTCTTCGTGCAGCAGGTCGCCCGCGTGGGTAATCGCCGACAGGGGATTGCGGATTTCGTGGGCGATGTTGGCCGTGAGCCTTCCGAGCGCCGCGAGCTTAAGTTGCTGAGCCTGTTCCTGGAGCTTGGACAAGTCCTCGAGGAACACCAGGCTGAAGCTGCCACCTGCCACGCCCGCCGCCAGGAAGCGCGCGCGGACCAGACGGCCGCTCTCGGCAAAACGCATATTCACGCTGCTCGCGCCCTCGCCGGCTCGCCAGGCGGCAAGCCCTTGCGCGAGCTCCTCCGAGTATTCCTCGATCTGACTCAATTCGGGCGGGAAGCGCCCGACCAGATCCGCCGCCCGCGGATTGTGCTGGTACACCAGGCCGTTGGCATCGACGACGAGCACCCCGTCCTGAACATCGCGGCTGATCAATCGGTTGATCCGCAGCTGGTCGGCGAGGTCGGCGCCGCGCTGCCGCGCGAGGCGCTCGTTCAGGATCAGGCGCCGCGCGAGCTGATTGGTGATGAGCGCGGTGACGAAGAACCCGATCGACAGCAGCCCCGGCTGGAGATAGTTCGCGGTGCTCGAGTCCTGCACGAGCACCCAGTAGGTCTGCTCGAGGAGCACGGCGATCGACGCCAGCGCGGCATAAAAGAGCATCAGCGTGCCCCGGCTGACCAGCGCCGCGCCCGCGAGGGAAATGAGCAGCATCACGCCGAGGCCGCTGCGAATGCCGCTCGAGGCGTACATCAGCACGACCACCGCCGCGATATCGGAGACGATGTGCAGCGTCAATTGAAGGTTGAAGGACCCCGGCAGTTTTCGCAGCGCGAGGTGAAATGCCACCGCGAGCGCCAGATAGACCGCACAGGTATAGACGAACGCCTTGAGATCGTGGCTGCCGAGACCGAGGTCGTCGCCGTAGACAAGCGCCGCAAGAAGGAACATCGCGGCGACCGCGATGCGATAGAAGTTGAAGTACTTGAGCGAGACCCAGAACGAGTCCGCCACCGCCCCCTGCTGCGGGGGCCACGACGAGCCGAGCACCGCGGACCCCGCCATGACCCTTCTCAGCCGGCGCCGAGCCGGCGGTGCTCTTCGCTGCAGAAAAAGCCGCCCGCCGCCTCCAGTGCTTCGCTGCGCGGAAGATTGACGCCGCAGCGCGCGCAGGGAACCATGGTCTCGCCCGGCGGCGGCGGTGCCGCGCGCTCGCGCCGCTTGCGCGTCAAGCCCTTCACGACGAAGTAGGCGACGATTATGGCGACGATCAGAAGGAGGAGCTTGCTCAAACGATGGCCTCCCGGGATGCCGCCGGGGCGAGATTCGCGGGTTGAACGGCTTGACAGCTCCAACTCGCGGCGTCGGACAGGCGGGTCTTTTTTCAGTCTGGCATTATACCGGCGCCGCGTGACGGACGGCTTGGGCGGGAAATTGGTCGGGGTGACTGGATTCGAACCAGCGACTCCTGCGTCCCGAACGCAGTACTCTACCAGGCTGAGCTACACCCCGAGTCGGACAGGAACCGGCGCAGAAGGAAGAGCGCTTCGGGAAGACTAGTAATCGCGCTCGACCGCGAAGGCCGACAATTCTAACAAAGAATCCCGGTAATTTGAACTCGGCAACGCGGCAATAGCCTCGCGCGCCGACCGCGCCTCGTCCTTGGCTTTGTTCCTGACGTATTCAAGTGCTCCCGTGGAATGAATGGCTTGCAGCACCGCCTCAAATTCCTCCCGGCCCCCGCGCTCGATCGCCGAGCGCACCAGCGCCGCCTGCTCGGGCGATCCGCGCTGCATCACGTGGATCAGGGGCAATGTCGGTTTGCCCTCTCTCAGGTCGTCGCCCAGGTTCTTGCCGGTATGCGCGGCGTCGCCGGAATAGTCCAGCACGTCGTCGATCAGCTGGAATGCCGTCCCCA
>DASPXL010000187.1:0-4009 GCA_035637375.1 Burkholderiales bacterium | reverse complement strand
GCCCCGTGTTCCAGAAGATCCTGATCGCCAACCGCGGCGAGATCGCCGCCCGAGTGGCGAGGACCGCGCGGCGCATGGGACTTCACACGGTCGCGGTGTATTCGGACGCCGACGCGCAATCGCTCCACGTTGCGCTCGCCGACGAGGCATTCCGAATCGGTCCCGCTGAAGCCAGGGAAAGCTACCTGCGCGGCGATCGCATCATCGACGCCGCGAAGAGCTCGGGGGCCGAAGCCATCCACCCCGGTTACGGTTTCCTCTCGGAGAACGCGGAGTTCGCCGAGGGCTGCGAGCGCGCCGGCCTCGCCTTTATCGGCCCGCCGCCCGCGGCGATCCGCGCCATGGGCGACAAATCCGCGGCGAAGACGATCATGGGAAAGGCCGGGGTGCCGATCGTGCCCGGCTATCACGGAAGCAATCAGGCGGCCGACTTCCTGGGGAAGGAAGCCGGGCGCATCGGTTTTCCGGTCCTTATCAAGCCTTGTGCCGGCGGCGGCGGCAAAGGCATGCGCGTGGTCGAGCGCAAAGGAGATTTCGACGCAGCGCTCGCCGCGTGCCGGCGCGAGGCCCTGTCGGCCTTCGGCGACGAGCGCGTGCTGCTCGAAAAATATCTCGAGCGGCCGCGGCACATCGAGATCCAGATCTTTGCCGACCGGCACGGCGGCTGCGTTTCGCTGTTCGAGCGCGACTGCTCGGTGCAGCGGCGCCATCAAAAGGTGCTCGAGGAGGCACCGGCGCCCGGCATGAGCGAGGATCGCCGCCGCGAGATGGGGAAGGCCGCGGTGGCCGCAGCCCGAGCCGTCGGCTATGTGGGCGCGGGAACCGTGGAGTTCATCGTCGATCGCGCGGGGACTTTCTTTTTCATGGAGATGAACACGCGGCTGCAGGTCGAGCACGCCGTGACCGAGATGATCACCGGGCTCGATCTGGTCGAATGGCAGATTCGCATCGCCGCGGGGGAAAAGCTGCCTCTTGCACCGAAGGACTTGCGCATCAACGGCCACGCCATCGAGGCGCGCGTCTACGCCGAAGACCCGAGCAGGGACTTCCTGCCGTCCGCCGGGCGCATCGTGCATCTGGGCCTGCCCGCGGAGTCCGAGCACGTGCGCGTGGAGACCGGCGTGCGGTCCGGAGACGAGATCACCGCCTACTACGACCCCATGATCGCGAAGCTCATCGCATGGGACCGCGACCGCTCCGCGGCGCTCGAGCGGCTGCGCGAGGCGCTGGGAGAATTCGAGGTCGCGGGTCCGGCGACCAACGTCGCGTTTCTTCTCCGGCTCGCGCATAACCAGGCGTTCGTCCGGGCCGAGCTCGACACCGGCTTGATCGAGCGCCATCGCGGCGAATTGACCGCGCCGCCCGGACCGCCCGGCGAAGGCGCGCTTGCGCTCGCGGCGCTGACCGCCTTGCTGCAGCCCGGCGCTCCCGCGTGCGGGAAGCTGCCCCCGGGCGAACCGTCGTCACCGTGGAGCTTCGGTGACGGCTGGCGCCTGAACCGGGATAATCATCATGTGTTGGTCTTCAGCGAAGGTGAACGCCGGCATTCGATCACCGTGCTTCGCCGCGGCGAAGGTTTCGAGCTCGAGCTCGGCGGCGCGCGCCGCTCGCTCAATGGATATCGAATGGAGGACGGCAAGTTGACCGTGCAGCTCGACGATGCGACCGTCGCGGGACGCGTGGCGCGCACAGGCAACCGCTTCGATGTGTTTCTGCCCGGCGAACACTATTGTCTGGAGCTGCACGATCCCCTGTTCCAGGAACTGCAAGTGGAGGCGCGCGCGGGCGAGCTCGCGGCTCCGATGCCGGGCAAGATCATCGCGGTGCTCGTTCAGGCGGGCGACAAGGTCGAGAAGGGCGCGCCGCTGCTCATTCTGGAGGCCATGAAAATGGAGCACACGATCAAGGCTCCGGCCCGGGGACGGATCGCGCGGATTCTCCATCGGGCCGGCGAGCAGGTCGGCGAAGGAGTCGAGCTGATCGAATTCGAGGCCGAGTCATGAGCCTTCCCCGAAGGGTGAGGATCGTCGACGTGGGCCCGCGCGACGGCCTGCAGAACGAGGCGAGGAGCGTTCCGACCGCGGTCAAGATCGAGCTCATCTCCCGGCTCGCCGAGGCGGGGCTGCCGGCGGTCGAGGCGACCGCGTTCGTGTCGCCCAAGTGGGTGCCTCAGATGGCCGACCACGCCGAAGTGATGGCCGGCATCAGGAAAAAACCCGGCGTTGCGTATCCCGTGCTCGTGCCCAACATGAAAGGCTTCGAGGCGGCGCGCGCCGCGGGCGCCATGGAGATCGCCGTGTTCGGCGCGGCCTCCGAGACCTTCAGCCGGAAAAACATCAACTGCAGCATCGCCGAGAGCCTCGAGCGCTTCGCGCCCGTCGTCAAGGCCGCCCGGGCGAGCAGGATGCGCGTGCGCGGCTACATCTCCTGCGCCCTGGGCTGCCCCTACGAGGGAGAGGTGAAGCCGCGGGCGGTCGCCGCCCTGGCGGAAAAACTCTACGCGATGGGCTGCTACGAGATCTCGCTCGGCGACACGATCGGCGTGGGAACGCCCGGGAAAACCCGCGCCATGATCGAGGCGGTCGCAAAAAAGGTCCCTACGGCCAAGCTCGCCGGCCATTACCACGATACCTACGGGCAGGCGCTCGCGAACATCTACGCCTCGCTCGAGGCGGGCGTGAAGACCTTCGACAGCTCGGTCGCCGGCCTCGGCGGCTGCCCCTACGCCAAGGGCGCGACCGGCAACGTCGCGACCGAGGACGTGGTGTACATGATGAACGGCCTCGGCATCGCGACCGGCGTCGACCTCGAAAAACTCAGGCAGGCTGGCGAATTCATCTGTACGCAGCTCGGGCGCGAGCCCGCCTCGAAGGTCGCGCGGGCGCTCGCGGCGAAGGGCGCATGAAGCGGGACGAGGCGCCCGCAGGCGACGTTCAATCGCCCTGCAATAACGTGTGCCGCATGAACCCCGACTCGGGCCTCTGCGAAGGCTGCCTGCGCACGCTCGACGAGATCGCCGCGTGGTCGGGCCTGAGCAACGACGAAAAACGCGCGGTGCTGGCGCAGTTGCCCGCGCGGCGGACGGCGCGATGAAGCTCCCCCGAAGCATCCGGGTCATCGAGCGCGGCTGGCTTTCCGCGAACAACACCCCTGCACGGCGCCACGTGTACTCAACCGTGAGCTGCGAGCTCCTCGCGCACGATCTTGCGCACGAGCTCTTGCGTCACCGGCTGCTCGCTGAGCCCGACGTAGGCTTTGAGGGCCTCGTTGATCAGAGTCTGGTAGCCTTTTCCGGTCTTCTCGGACTCGGCCTTGAATCGCTTGAGTATCGCGTCGTCGAGGTAGATCGTGATGCGGGTTTTCCCGATGGTCGGGATTACCGCGCCACGCTTGCCCTTCGAGAAGTCATACAGCTTTTTCATAGTTCCTTCGCTCTTTGGGATCGGCCATTCATTCCGATGGTCACGAATCGTCGCTCACCCTCCGCGGATATGTCAAACGCGCTCGCGCAGCTGCCCGCGCGGCGCACGGCCCGATGAAGCTCCCCCGAAGCGTCCGGGTCATCGAGCGCGGCTGGCTTTCCGCGAACAACATCGTGCTCGAGGAGCGCGGCGAGGCCGTGGTGGTCGATTCGGGCTACGTCGCGCACGCGCCGCAGACGCTTGCGCTCCTTGAGCGCGCGCTCGCCGGGAAAAAGCTCGCGCGCCTCGTCAACACCCACTGCCATTCCGACCACATGGGCGGGAACGCCGCCATCCAGAAGAAGTTCGGCTGCCCGATCGGCATCCCGCAAGGCGAGGCGCCGGCGATCGACAACTGGGACGAGCAGCAGCTCATCCTCGCGGTCGCCGACCAGCGCGCTCAAGCGTTCAGCTACGACGATACCTTCCGCGACGGCGACGTGCTGCAAATGGGCGGGCTCGACTGGCAGGTGATCGCGGCGCCGGGGCACGACACGCACGCGGTGATGTTCCATTCGCCCGAGGCGCGCGTGCTGATTTCCGGCGAC
>DASPXL010000186.1:0-1824 GCA_035637375.1 Burkholderiales bacterium | reverse complement strand
GCCGGCGAGCACCTGGTGGTGCTCGATGTCGAGCAGCCGCAGCCAGCTCTGCTGCCCCATGGTGAGCGCGATGAAGCAGCCCAGCTCGACCAGTTCCGGCTCGCTGAAATGCCGGTGCATCCGTCCCCAGAACGCGTCGTCGGTGTCGATGTGCCAGGTGATCGCTTCGGCATAAGCGAGCGCCGCCTTCTGGCGCTCGTCGAAGCGCGTCGACTTTTCGAAGTCGAGCAGGTCCTTCACGTGGTCCTCGATGACCTTGCCGCTCGCCGCGGCCTTGATCGAGCGCTGATTGCCGCAGTATTCGCATTGAACCGAGCGGGACACATAGAGCCGGCACAACTCCTTGATCGCGTGATCGCACACGCCGTTCTTGAAGATGTCGCGCCAGGTGTTGGCGAAGGCCCAGAAGCACGCGGGCACGTGCGCCCGCACCGCCGAGCTTTCCGGCCGCGGAGTGCCCTCGCGCTGGCAACGCTCCATTTCCTTGCGCATCTCGGCGTCCATCTTTTCGAGCGGAACATAGCTGATTCGTTGCTTTGACATGGCGATCCCTCGGTGCGGCCTGCGAGCCTCAGAGCCTGGAAGTCTGCCCCTTCAGAGGCCGGGTTGCAAGACCGTCGCACGCGGCCGACGCGCCGGGCGCGTCTCCAAGCTCACTGCGGCTTGATGCCGGCCGCCTTGATCACGCGCGCGTACTCGTCGATTTCGCTTCGCACGAAGCGGGCGAATTCTTCCGGCGACATGTCCATGGTGTCGCTGCCGAGGTTGGACAGCCTTTCGCGCACGACCGGATCGGCGAGCGCCTTGCGCGTGTCGCTCGAGATTTTGGCGACTATGCTCGCCGGCGTGCCGGCCGGCGCCCAGACGCCGAACCACAAGGGCGCGTCGGCGCCGGATACGCCCGCTTCGCCGGTCGTTGGAACGTCCGGAAGCTGCCCGTTGCGCTTGGGTGTGCTAACGGCGAGCGCCCGCACCCTGCCGCCCTTGAGGTGCGGAATCGCCGCCGAAATCGGCGCCCAGTAGCAATCCACCGACCCGCTCAACATCGCCTGAATCACTTCAGGCGTGCCCTTGAACGGGACCTGGGTGACGTTGATTTTGGCCGCCGCGACGAATTTTTCCGTGTTCAGATGCGTGCCGCTCCCGATGCCGGCGTGACCCCAGTTGATCGAACCGGGCTTAGCCCTCGCCGCATTCACGAGGTCCATCACATTTTTGTAAGGCGATCCTGCGTTCACGACGAGGACATTTGGCTGAACGGCCAGCGGCACGACATCGACGAAATCCTTGGTCGTCTCGTACGGCAGCTTGGCGTAGATCGCGGGGTTCACCGAATGCGCGTTGGAATTGATGAGCAGCGTGTAGCCGTCTGGCGTGGCCTTTGCGACGACGTTCGAGCCGATCGATCCCCCGGCGCCGGAGCGGTTCTCGGGCACGACCGGTTGCCCCCAGATTTCGGAAACTTTCTGCATGACGATGCGTCCGACGATGTCGGTCGAGCTGCCGGGCGTGAAGGAAATAATCACGTGCACCGGCTTGTTCGGGTAGTCCTGCGCCCAAGCCTGGGACGCGGCTGCAGCCAGCACCATTGCGGCAATGCCGATTATGTTTTTCATCTGAAGCTCCTCTGTGAAGGATTATCGCTACAGCCCGTCGCCGACCGTTTTGTTTTCCGGTTTCAACTCGATCCCCGACGCCTTCGCCTGCTGCAGGAGCAAGGTCGAGAAGTCCTCCTCGCTCATGCCCTGCCCCATCATCGACTGCACGAGATCGCGCGTGATCGAGGCGAGCGGCATCGGCACCTCGAACCTGCGGCCCGCCTCG
>DASPXL010000185.1:0-2626 GCA_035637375.1 Burkholderiales bacterium | reverse complement strand
CTCGCCCGAGCCTTCGGCGACGAAGCCGTCGACGTCGAGGAGCAGACCCTCGTCGTAGCCGTGCTGGGTCGCCTCGAGGTTCGCGAGGATCGAATTCGGATAGGTGCCGGCCATCTTGGCGCGCGCCATGGTGACGTTGATGTGGTGGCGCGCGTAGGACGAGGTCTTGACGCGGATGCCTTTGTCGATCGCCTCCTGGCCGAGATAGGCGCCCCAGGGCCACGCGGCGATCGCCACGTGCACGGTCGCGCCGATCGGCGACACCCCCATCTTTTCCGAGCCGTAGAACGCGATCGGGCGGATGTAGCAGGACTCATGCTGGTTGGCGCGCACCACTTCCTTCTGCGCCTCGATGAGCGTCTCCGGCCGTAGGGGATCTTCATCATGTAGATGTGCGCCGAGTTGAACAGGCGCTCGGTGTGCTCGCGCAGCCGGAAGATCGCGGTGCCCTCGACGGTCTTGTAGGCGCGCACGCCCTCGAACACCGCGAGGCCGTAGTGCAGCGAGTGCGTGAGGACATGGGTGGTCGCGGAACGCCAGGGCACGAGCTTGCCGTCGTACCAGATGAATCCGTCGCGATCGGCCATCGACATGAGAATCTCCGGAAGGGCTTTCGAAAAATGGTATTTTAGCGGAATCCGGTCTCGCCCAGACATCCGCGTATAGACATGTTGAACGTCCCTGCGGGACGCATCCTGCGCTTCGCCCCGGCGCTTGCCGCAGCGGCGGTCATCGTCGCCGTGTCGTGCCTGACCCGCGTGTTCCTCGCGCTGCGGCCGGACGTGGCGGTCACCTGGGGGTTTGCCGGCTGGGCGGGGATTTTCGGTTTCGGGCTGCTGTTCGACGTCCTCGCCGCGCTCTACCTGGTTGCGCCGCTGGTGCTGTGGCTCGCGCTCGTGCCCGACCGGATCGCGCGCAGCCGCCTGCACCGGGCCGCGATGGTCCTCGCGGTGTTCGCGTTCGCCTACGGCGCGCTCTTTCTCGCGGTCGCCGAGTGGCTTTTCTGGGACGAGTTCTTCTCGCGCTTCAACTTCATCGCGGTCGATTACCTCCTTTACACCACCGAAGTGCTGGGCAATATCCGGCAGAGCTATCCGGTCGGGACGATCCTGCTCGCGTTGCTTCTGCCCGCGGCGGCGATCACCGCGCTGCTCGTCCGGCGCGTCTGGCGCTGGAGCGGCGAGCCGCTCGGCTGGAGACCGGCTCTTCTCGCGCTCCTCGCCTATTCGGGCGCGGTCGCCGCGACGGTGGGTTTCTTCAACATCGACCTGAAGAATTTCTCCACGGAAGACGCTGCGAACGATCTCGCCGGAAACGGCGTCTACGAGTTCTTCGCGGCGAATTACCGCAACGAGCTCAGCTACGACCGTCACTACGCCACCTTGCCGCTCGCCGAGGCGGTGGCGAAGGTCCGCGCGGCTCTCGAGGAAGACGGCGGGCGCCTGCTCAGCCCGGGCGGCGAGGGCTTCGAACGCAAGGTGAGCTCCGGCCGGCCGGAACGCCGCCTGAACGTCGTTCTCATCAGCGTCGAGAGCCTCGGGGCCGAATTCCTCGGCGCCTACGGCGATAGTCGCGGCTTGACGCCGAATCTGGACCGGCTCGCGCGCGAGAGCCTGTGGTTCGCGAAGGTTTTCGCGACCGGGAACCGCACCGTGCGGGGAATGGAGGCGCTCGCCCTGGCGCTGCCGCCGCCTCCGGGCCAGTCGATCGTGCGCCGGCCGAACAACGGCGGGCTGTTTTCCCTCGGCAGCGTATTCGCGAGCAAAGGCTACACCGCCTTGTTCGCCTACGGCGGCTACGGTTATTTCGACAACATGAACGCATTTTTCGAGGCCAACGGCTACCGCGCCATAGACCGGCGCAACATTCCCTCGGATCGGATCGAGGTCGAGACCATCTGGGGAGTCGCCGACGAGCACCTGTTCGACTATGTCCTGGAGGAAATCGATCGCGAGCGCTCCGCGAGGCCCGGCCATCCGGTCTTCGCGCACGTGATGACCACCAGCAACCACCGCCCCTTCGTCTACCCTTCAGGGCGCATCGACATCCCGTCGGGCACCGGCCGCGACGGGGCGGTCAAGTACACGGACTATGCGATCGGCCGGTTCATCGAGCAAGCGCGCGCGCGGCCGTGGTTCGGCGATACGGTGTTCGTCATCGTCGCCGACCACGGCGCCAGCGCGCGCAGCGGCATGCAGATCCCCGCGGACAAGTACCTGATCCCGCTCCTCGTGTATTCGCCCGGGCACGTCGCGCCGCGGCGCATCGACCGCCTGACATCGCAGATCGACATCGCCCCGACGCTGCTCGGCCTGCTCGATTTCAGCTACACCAGCAAGTTTTTCGGGCGCGACATCCTGCACGCGCCGCCCGCGAGCGATCGCGCCTTCGTCGCGAACTATCAGACCCTCGGCTACCTGAAGGGCGACCGCATGGTGGTGCTGCAGCCGAAGAAGAAAGTCGAGGTATATCGCATGTCGAAGGACATGGCCCGCCGCGAGCCGATGCAGGACCCGGACCTCGCGCGCGAGGCGATCGCCTTCTACCAGGTCGCCTCGTACGTGTTCCGCAGCGGGTTGTACAGGAACGAGGCGCCGCAGCCGCCGGACAGGCACGCCGGGGCCGA
>DASPXL010000184.1:0-2101 GCA_035637375.1 Burkholderiales bacterium | reverse complement strand
ACATCAGCCTTTGACCACCGCCGCGACGAACAGGGCCCAAGCTACCAGGAACGCGACCCCACCGATCGGCGTGATCGCGCCCAGCCAGCGCTCGCCGGAGAGCGCAAGCGCGTACAGACTCCCCGAAAACAAAACGATTCCTGCGAGCATCAGCCAGCCCGACCACTTCAGGAGCGTTGAGTCCGGAAGCTGCGTCGCGAGGAGCCCGACCGCGAGCAGGCCGAGCGCGTGGTAGACGTGGTACTCGACGCCGGTGTGCCACACGGCGAGCATCTCGGCCGGCAGGCGGTTCTTCAGCGCGTGCGCGCCGAATGCGCCGAGCGCGACCGCGAGGAGCGCCGCGAGGCCGCCCGCGGCAAGGAATAGCTTTGAGCTTGTCGTCATTGCGATCCTTCGCGATAAGATAGAGAGCCCGTCGAACTCACATTACAGCAAGTGGCCCGAATCGTAATCCCCGGCGTCGCCCGGCTCAAGGAGTGGGTCGGCAAGGAGGTCGCCGTGACCGACTGGCTCGCGGTGAGCCAGGAGCGCATCGACGCCTTTGCCGACGCAACGGGGGACCACCAGTGGATCCACGTCGACCGCGAGCGCGCGGCGAAGGAGTCGCCCTACGGGACGACCGTCGCGCACGGCTTTCTCACGCTCGCGCTCCTGCCGCACCTGCTGGGGCAGGCGGTCGAGGTCCAGGGCGCGCGCCTGGGGATCAACTACGGCCTGAACCGCGTGCGCTTTACCGGGCCGGTGCCGGCGGGCTCGCGCGTGCGCGCGCGCTTCCGGCTTGCCGCGGTGGAGGACATCGACCGCGGCGTGCAGGCGACCTGGGACGTCACCGTCGAGCGCGAAGGGGAGGCGAAGCCGGTGCTCGTCGCCGAGTGGATCACGCGCCGCTACGAGTAGAAAGCGATGAGCGAAATGTGGGAAGCCTGGGCGCTGGTCGCGCTCGCCCTGCTCGCGTGGCTGTGGTTCGACAGCATGCGCTCGCGCGAGCGCGCGGTCGCGGCGTGCGCGCGCGCCTGCGAGCGCGACGGCCTGCAGTTCCTCGACGAGACGGTGGAGTGCGTGTCGCTGCGTCCGGCGCGCGACGAAAACGGCCGCGTCGCGCTGCGGCGCGTGTACCGGTTCGAATTCTCCGACGACGGCAGGAACCGGCGCTCGGGCGGCATCGTGATGCTCGGCGGCGAGGTAGAATCGCTCACCATGGAGCCGTTCCTGTTGCACTGAGTCCTCCCGCGGCGAGTCATGCAGAAGTGGATCGAAGGAACGGTCGTCGACCAAAAGCGCTGGACCGAGACCCTTTTCACGCTGTGCGTGAAGGCCGAGGTCGCGGGGTTCGAGGCCGGGCAGTTCGCCAAGCTCGCGCTCGCGGTGGAGGGCGAGATGGTCGCGCGGCCGTACTCGTTCGTGAACGCGCCGAAGGAGCGTCCGCACGAGTTCTACTACGTGACGCTCCCCGAGGGGCCTCTCACGCAGCGGCTGTGCAAGCTGGAAACGGGCGACACGATTTACCTCGCGCCGCGGCCGGCGGGTTTCCTGGTGCTCTCCGAGGTTCCCGACGGGTCGGATCTGTGGCTGATCTCCACGGGAACCGGCGTCGGCCCGTTCCTGTCGATCCTCAAGACCGAGACGCCGTGGCAGCGCTTCGAGCATGTGGTGCTCGTGCACGCGGTGCGCCATGCCGAGGAGCTGACCTATCGCGATATCATGGGGCGGCTGCTTCGCGAGCACTCCGGGCAGATGCGCCTCGCGTGCTTCGTGAGCCGCGAGAAGGCGCCGGGGGCCCTGCACGGGCGCATCCCGGCGGCGATCGAGGACGGGCGCCTGGAGGCCGCGGCGGGCGTGGAGCTTTCGGCGAAGACCTCGCACGTGATGATCTGCGGCAACCCGGAGATGGTGACCGACACGACCGAGGTGCTCAAGCGCCGCGCCATGAGGAAGCATCGGCGCCGCGAGCCGGGTCACATTACGGTGGAAAATTACTGGTGAGGAAGACGGCCCTTGGCGTGCTGGCATCGGCCGGTGTTTTGGCGCTCGCGGCCTGCAGCGCCACCCGCGTCGCCTACGACAACGCCGACACCGTGATCCGCTTCATGGCGTCGAGCTA
>DASPXL010000183.1:0-2699 GCA_035637375.1 Burkholderiales bacterium | reverse complement strand
TCGCCGATGATCTCGTGCCAGTGGTCGACGGAAAGCTGGCTGGTGACGATGGTCGAGGCGCGTCCGTGGCGATCGTCCATGATCTCGAGCAGGTCGCGGCGCCGCTCGGCGGTCATTGGAGCGAGCCCCCAGTCGTCGAGGATGAGAAGCTGGACGCGGCCGAGGGTCTTGAGCAGCCTTTCGTGGCGTCCGTCGCCGCGGCCGAGCGCCAAGGCATCGAACAGCCGCGGCAGGCGCTGATAGAGGACGGAGCGGTTGTCGCGGCATGCCTTGTGGCCGAGCGCACAAGCGATCCAGCTCTTGCCCACGCCGGTTGGGCCGATGATGAGAAGATTGTGGTGCTGATCGATCCACCCGCCGGCGGCGAGCTTGTGGAACAAGGCCTTGTCGAGACCGCGCGGGGTTCTGAGGTCGACGTCCTCGACCACGGCGTTCTGCCGCAAGCCGGCGAATTGCAGGCGGGTGACGAGGCGCCTGTTCTCGCGCTCGGTGGCCTCGCGATCGACCAGGAGGGCGAGTCGCTCCTCGAAATCGAGCGCGGCGATGTCGGGGTGTCTCGATTGCTCCTCCCAGGCCTTGGCCATGCCGGAGAGGCCGAGCGCGACGAGGCGGTTGTAGGTCGGATGTGTGAGCATTGTTGTCGCTCCTTGCTTCAGTTGAAGTAGCCGCTGCCACGGATGTTGTCGTGCTGGATCGGCGGCTGGTCGGACGGCGTCTCGTTGGCATAGGCTTTGTCGAGCCCGTGCTGGAGGATCGACTTGATCGAGCCGTAGCTCCTGGCGCCGATGTCGTTGCCGCGTCGGCAGGCCGCTTCGAGCCTGGCCGAGCCGTAGCTCCTGGCGAGCTGGAGAATGCCGAGAGAGGCGCGGAAGCCCTGCTCGGGATGCGGCTTGGCCCGCATGATGGCTTCGACGAGTGCGATCGTGGCCGGGCCGATCTTGCCGGCTTCATGCATCATCCGGGCGGGCGTCCAGGCGGCATAGCGCCGGTGCGCGCTCGGCATGTGCTCGGGCGTGGTGGTGTGCCGATGCGGCACGAACGAGCGAGCATGGCTCGCAATCCGCTTGCCCTTGTGCAGGATCTCGATGGTCGTGTCGGTGATCCTGACCTCGACCTCTTGGCGGATGAGCCGCGAGGGCACCGAGTAATAGTGATTGGCGACCTCGACGTGGTAGTCGGGCGCGACCCGGCACTTCTTCCACTCGGCATACTGATAGGGGACGCTCGGCAATGGCTTGAGCGCTGGCCGATCGATCTGCGCGAACAACTCGGCGCGGCTCACCCCGATCTTGCGCATGATCTTGGCGTTGAGATCGGCGACGACCTCGCGGATCGCGGCGTTGAGTTCATGGAGCGAGAAGAAGTGTCGATTGCGCAGCCTGGCGAGCACGTAGCGCTCGACGATCAGCACGGCGCCTTCGACCTTGGCCTTGTCGCGTGGCTTGCGCGGTCGCGTCGGCAGGATCGCGGTGTCGTAGTGCTCGGCGAGCTCCTGGTAGGTGCGGTTGATGCCGGGCTCGTAGCGGCACGCGGCGGTGACGCCGGCCTTCAGATTGTCGCACACGATCGCCTTCGGCACGCCGCCGATGGCGCTCAAGGCGTCGACATGCGCGCCGATCCAATCGGTCAGCCCCTGCGTCCAGCGCGCCTGGGCGAACGTGTAGTTGGAGGCGCCCAGTACCGCCACGAAGATCTGGACCCGTCGCGGCGCGCCGGTCGCGGCGCCGAACACCGCCACCGTGTCGCCGGCGAAGTCCACGAACAGCTTCTCCGCCGGCCCATGGGTCTGACGCATCGTCGGCGAGATGGTCCTGCGCCAGCCACGGTAGAGGTCGCAGAACCGGCTGTAGCCGTAACCGTCACCGTGCTCGGCGCGGTACTCCTCCCACAGCAGAACCAGCGTCACCCCGCGGCGTTTGAGCTCCTTGTGGACTTGGTTCCAATCAGGCTGCGCCCGCTCCGCATGTCCGTCGAGTGCGGCCGGCGTGAACAACCGGCGTTCCAACTCGGCGTCGTCCAGTTCCGCCGGCACCGGCCAAGTGATGCCGATGACGGCGGCCCGGCGCAGATACTCGCCGATCGTCGACCGGCTGACCCCGACCGAGACCGCGATCTGCCGCTCGCTCGCGCCCAGCGCGTGCTTCAGTCTCAGGACTTCTCGAACCTTCCGCATTGGCGCTCTCTCGGCGGGCATCGGACCTCCCCCTGCATGGCTGCAAAGAGGGTCTGGTCCGGCGATTCGGTCGCCGAGCACGAGAGCGCCTCGACCACCCTCCACAGGGTGGCCGGCTTCCGTCGGAATCAGTGGCCGGTTTGCGTCGGAATCAGTGGCCGGTTTGCGTCGGAATACGCAGCCGCGCCCCGGAATTCAGCAACGGACACGCAGAGGGCTCCCGAAGTCACGCGCGACTCGTCGATTGCAGTCGCCCCCTGTCCACGCCGACCCATCCGCGGGAGCGCCAGCGTAGACGTCGTGATAGCAATCCTCTACCCACTGCCACACATTCCCCGCCATGTCGTAGAGGCCGAAGGCGTTTGGCCTCTTTTCGCCCACGGGGTGGGCCGAGCATCGCCGGATCATCTCCGAATGAATGGGCGGTCTGGCTCCCGGCCCGCGCGGCATACTCCCATTCCGCCTCGGTGAGCAACCGATAGGCCTTCCCAGTCATTTTAGAAAGCCAGCCCACATAGGTCTGAGC
>DASPXL010000182.1:0-4230 GCA_035637375.1 Burkholderiales bacterium | reverse complement strand
GTCATAGCGCTCAGCCCCCGTCCAGGCAGGCCGATTCGTTGACCGCGATGTCTGCGGCGTCGAACCAGAAGCTGCCGTCGGAGAGCTGGGCGACCGCCGTCACGCGCTGGGTGCCGTTCAGGCGGACGCGCGACTCGATCTCGGCACGACCCATGTGCGGGCCGAGAAAGAAGGTCGCCATGAGGGAAACCGGATTTTTCTCCGAAACGAGGTCGATGCGGCGCACGTGATCCGCGTCGCTCATGGGGCTGTCGACGCGCACGGTCATCGGAACCGAATGCCCGTTGTCGGCAACCGGCGGCAGATCGAGCAGCACGCGACCCCGGCGCATCTGCGCGCCCTTGAGGATAGCTTGCAGCGCACCTTGCGGAGAGTTGATCGTTCGCGCATCGATCCCCGGCGCCGGATTCATGATCGGCTGCGCCAGCGAGCGCCGCGGCAGCGCAAGCGCGGCAGCGAGCGCCGCGAGCGAACGCCGGCGCATGCCGTGCTCGGTCAACCGCGCCATGTGCGCACGCGGGCTGAGGGAATCCGCGACGCGCGCCTAACCCAGCAGGGGCAGCTTGCGGATGCGCTTGCCGGTGGCCGCGAAGATCGCGTTCGCCACGGCGGGCGCGATCGGCGGCGTGCCGGGCTCGCCGATTCCGCCGGGGGCTTCCGTGCTCGGCACGATGTGCACCTCGACCTTGGGCATTTCGCTCATGCGCAGCATCCGGTAGTCGTGGAAGTTCGACTGCTCGACGCGGCCGTCCTTGAACGTGATCTTGCCGTACAGGGCCGCCGTGAGGCCGTACACGACCGCGCTCTCGATCTGGCGTTTGACTATGTCGGGGTTCACCGTCATGCCGCAGTCGACCGCGGCCACGACGCGATGCACTTTCGGCGCGCCGTCCGAGCCCACCGAGACCTCCGCGACCTGCGCGCACCAGCTGCCGAAGGAAAACACCACGGCGATGCCGCGGTGAACGCCGGCCGGCAGCGGCTGACCCCAGCCCGCCTTTTCCGCAGCGAGCTCGAGAGCGCCCTTGCAGCGCGGCTGCTTGCCGAGGAGCGAGCGCCGGAATTCGAATGGATCCTTGCCCGCCGCGTGCGCGAGCTCGTCGATGAAGCTCTCGAGAAAGAAACTGTTCTGCGAGTGCCCGACCGAGCGCCAGAACCAGACCTGGATGCCGCCCGGCTCCTGGCGCGAATATTCGATATGCAGGTTGGGAATGTCGTAGGGACAGTCGCGAATACCCTCGACGCCAAATTCGTCCACCCCGTCGGGCGGCAGCTTCATGAAGTGCGAGCCCTCCATGATCGAGGGCGATGCGACGCTCGCGGTGAAGAGCGTCGCGCGTCCGTCCGCGTCCAGGCCGCCCGTCATCCGGGTCACCGAGGCCGGGCGGTAGAAGGTGCCGCGCGTATCGTCCTCGCGACTGTAGACGAGCTTCACCGGCTTGCCGGCGATCTTCGAGAGCACCGTTGCGCCGATGACCGGATCGGGGGCGAAGCGGCGTCCGAATCCGCCGCCCAAGTACATCGTGTTGACCTTCACCTTGCCGGGGGCGACGCCCGCGACCTGGGCGAGGATGCCCTGCGCCGGCCCTTGAGATTGCGTGCCGGCCCAGATCTCGACCCCGTCTTTGCGAACCCAGGCGGTGCAATTGAGCGGCTCCATGCACGAATGCGAGAGATAGGGTGCCTCGTATTCGGCCTCGATTTTTTTCGCAGGCGTCGCGGCCTTGGCGTCGCCATCGTTGCGGCCGACCGCGCCGCCCGCCGCAGCGCCGGCGGAAAGCATTTTCGAAATGCCCTCCGAGGAGAGCGCGGCGTTCGCGCCGTGGTCCCACTGGATCTCGAGCGCGTCGCGGCCGAGCTTCGCGGCCCAGTAGCCGTCGGCGAGAACCGCCACGCCGCTTGGGATCTGCACCACCTGGCGCACGCCGCGAACGGCCTTCGCCTTCGCGTCGTTGACCGAGGCGGCCTTGCCGCCCGGCACGGGCGGGTAAGCGATCACCGCGGTGAGCATGCCGGGGAGGTAGACGTCCAGGCCGAACTTCGCTCTGCCCGTCGATTTGGCGGCGCTGTCCAGGCGCCTGGTTCCGCTCTTGCCGAGGAGCGTGAATTGGCTCGGGTCCTTGAGCTTCACATCCTTGGGAGGCGTGAGCTTCGCCGCTCTTTCGGCGAGCCGGCCGTAGGAGAGTTTCTTGCCGCTCTTGTGGATCACCATGCCCTTCTCCGTGCGGCAGTCGGCGGCGTCGGCTTTCCAGGTTTCCGCCGCCGCGGCGATCAGCATCGCGCGCGCCGTCGCGCCCGCCTTGCGCATCGGCTCCCAGTGCCCGCGCACCGAGGTCGATCCGCCGGTCGCCTGCATGCCGAAGATCGGATTGGCAAACGCCTGATCGACCCCGGCCTGCTCGACCCGCACCCGCGACCAGTCGGCGTCCAGCTCCTCGGCGACCAGCATGGGGATCGCGGTGTGCACGCCCTGGCCCATCTCCGAGAGGCCGCACACCACGGTGATGTCGTTGCTCGGCGCGATGCGCAGATAGGCGCTCATCCGCGCTTCCTTCCCGGCGCCTTGAGCGAGCCGGGTCGCCCCCGGCAAGGTGAAGCCGATGACGAGGCCTCCGCCGGCCAGCGCGGAGGTCTTGAGGAACTCGCGGCGCGAAGCATTCATTGGTTGAGCGCGCATGATCATGCTCCTTTCACGCCTGCGGCCGCGTCCTTGATCGCGGCGCGAATCTGGTTGTAGGTTCCGCAGCGGCAGATATTGCCGCTCATCGCTGCGTCGATGTCGGCGTCGCTCGGCGCGCGGTTGTTGGCGAGAAGCGCGCTCGCGCTCATTATCTGGCCCGACTGGCAGTAGCCGCACTGCGGCACGTCGTGGCTGATCCATGCCGCCTGCACCGCCTTGCCGGCCCGGGTGGCGCCGATCCCTTCGATGGTCGTCACTTTTTTGCCCGCCGCCGCCGATACCGGCGTCGAGCAGGAGCGCACGGGCTGCCCGTCGAGGTGCACCGTGCAGGCGCCGCACTGCGCGATTCCGCAGCCGAACTTGGTGCCGGTGAGGTGCAGCGAGTCGCGCAGCACCCACAAAAGAGGCGTGTCGGGCGCGGCGTCGACCTTGCGGGTCTTGCCGTTGATCGAGAGCGATAGCATGGTTCTCCTTCCTCCCGCGGTCGCGGGAGCACGATGGTGATGGGTGCGACGCGGGCGCCTGGATGCTCACGCGCTCCGACCGGCGCCTTCGCCGGGCTCGGGTCAAATTATGACACGCTACGACCGGCGCCGGAACGCCTCGGTTCAACCTTTGACGCACACCACTTGCTTCAGCGTGTGCATGATTTCGACCAGATCGGTCTGGTCGGCCATCACCTGCTCGATGTCCTTGTAAGCCGCCGGGATCTCGTCGAGCACGCCCTTGTCCTTGCGGCATTCGACGCCCTGCGTCTGCGCGACGAGGTCCGCGCGCGAGAAGCGGCGCTTCGCTTCGCTGCGGCTCATGCGGCGACCAGCGCCGTGAGCGCAGGAGCACAACGACTCGGGGTTGCCCTTGCCGCGCACGATGTAGGAGCGCGCGCCCATGCTGCCCGGGATGATGCCGAGCTCGCCCGCGCGCGCGCTGATCGCGCCCTTGCGCGTGACGTAGACGCGCTCGCCGAAGTGCTTCTCCTGCTGGACGTAGTTGTGATGGCAGTTGATCGCTTCGCCGGTGACCTCGAACGGAGGAAGCTCGCGGCGCAGCGCGCCAAGGATGAGTTCCATCATCTCGCGCCGGTTGGCGAAAGCGTAGTCCTGCGCCCAACTCACCGCCTCGACGTAGTCGTCGAAGAGTTTCGAGCCTTCGCCGAGCCAGGCGAGATCGCGGTCGGGAAGGTGGACGTCGCGCTTCTGCGCTTCCCCGCGCGCCGCGGCGATGAAATACCGGCCGATGCAGTTGCCGATTCCGCGGCTGCCCGAGTGCAGCATCACCCACAAATGCCCGCTCTCGTCGAGGCAAAGCTCGATGAAGTGATTGCCGCCGCCGAGGGAGCCCATCTGCCGCACCCACTTCTTCTCGTGATCGCGCTGCATCTTCGCGATCTTCGGATGTCTGCGAACGATTTCCGCAAGGCGCCGCGCAAGCGGCGTGCAGGCTTCGCGGCGCGCACCGGCCTCGCCGTGCTCGTCGAATCCCACCGGGACTGCCCGCTCGATCGCGGTGCGCACGCGTGCAAGGCTGTCGGGAAGCTGCTCCGCCTTGAG
>DASPXL010000181.1:0-3886 GCA_035637375.1 Burkholderiales bacterium | reverse complement strand
GCTGGGCGGCCCGGGCGCTCTCGGCGTCTTGATCGCTTTCGCCATATCGATCGCCGTATGCATATACGCGTGGAGACTCAAGACGCGGGGCATATTGGTATGAGAGGATTGCACTCTGTCGTCGCTCGCAACCGGGCGGCGACTCGGTCCAACGTCAAGCAGACGTTCAACAAAGGAGTCTACCAATGACATTGACGAGAAACCTCGGAATGCTGTTGCTCGCGGCCTGGCTTATCCTGACCGGGCTGATACCGTTGCTCCATTTCAGTTTCTCGGGGCTGGGCACTCTGATGCACGTGCTCGCGATCGCTGCGGGTATTTTGATCTTCCTGGGCCGGTAGGCTGAAGGGTGACGACTCAATTTCTGGTTCTCGGCGGTCGGCATCGGAGCGGCCAGGGCTTTTTTCTTTGCCGGGTGGCTGATGTACTAGGTTAGTCAAGGGAGGAACCATCATGAAGATCCAGCGGCTCCTGATCGCGCTCACCCTGGTGAATCTGGCTCTTCTGATTTTCACGCTCCCGCAGATACGTCCGGCGGTCGCCGAAGGCGTCCCGCCGGTGCTGCGAGGCCGCGCGCTCGAAATTGTCGATGAGCGGGGCCGGGTCCGTGCCTCCCTCAACGTGCTGCCGGCAGGCACGCGGCCGAACGGCGAGGCGTACGCTGAAACCGTGCTGCTGCGGCTGATCACCGAGCGCGGGCGTCCGTCGGTCAAGATCGGCGCTTCGGAGCAGGCCGCGGGAGTGAGCCTCGCCGGCCCCACGAACACGAAAGACACCTACGTGATATTGGAGGCGAAAGGCACGGCCAGCTCGCTGAGATTGAGAAACGAGGATGGCCGGGAGCAGATCGTCAAGCCGTAGATATGAACGCGCGCAAGCTCGCGGCGATCCTCGCGGCGGCCGCGCTGAGCCTCGCCGTTCCCATCGCGCTGTCGCAAACCTATCCCAGCAAGCCGGTCCGCCTGGTGGTGCCTTTTGCCACCGGCGGAACCACCGACACCGTCGCAAGGCTTCTCAGCCAGAAGCTCCCGGAGCGTCTCGGCCAGCCGGTGATCGTCGAGAACCGCCCGGGCGGAGATTCGATCATCGGCGCCGAGGCGTCGCCAGGACGGCACCGGACGGATACACGATTTTTCTCACGACGTCCTCGACGATCGCGATACTGCCGTCCCGGGGTTCCCTAAAGCAGAAAACACTGCCTTGCTACGGCAAACCGGCCTTCCAGTACGCCTTGCTCCGGCCGTCGAGGTCGTTGTATACGACCTTGCCGTTGACGATGGTGAGAACCGAGTGCAGGTCCTTGATGCGCTCGTCCGGTACAGCTGATTGGCTGAAATAGTCGGCGCTCAGCACAACCAGGTCGGCAAGCTTGCCTTCCTCGATGGTGCCCAGCTTGTCCTCGGCATGGAGGAACCAGCCGTTGTCCGCCGTGTAGAGCCGAAGCGCATCGTTGCGGCCGATGGTCTGGCCGGCGTTGATAAGCTCGCCGCGCGCGTTCTTGCCTGTAACGACGTAGTACAGGTTGATCCACGGGCTCATCGTCGAGATCTGCATGCCGTCCGAGCTCATGCCGACGGGTATGCCGCTCGCCAGGATCTCGCGGAACGGCGGGCCGTTCTGGGTCGCTGTCCCGGTGAGCCAGCGCCAGCCGCCCAGGACGTTCACGCCACCGCCGAGGTTCTTCAGCTTCTGGAGGTAATCGGGCGTGATCACGGGCACGTGCGCAAGCACCCAGCGCAATTTCTTGATGCCGTCCGGGTTGCCCGCCGCCACCATCTCGTCGTGCACGTTCTGCCAGCCGTCGATGATCACTCTCCAGTCGAGCGGCAATCCGGGCAGGGCGAACACGGGGAAGTTGAGCGAATGGTTCTCGTTGCGCCATTGCGCCTGTGCGACAAGCCGTGTGCCGTTAAACCACGCTGGGGTCCCGGGCGCGATGAACGCGCTCGCAGTGAACTCGCCGATGCCGAGCACCCGCAGCATGTTATCGCCGAAATCGTCCCAGCTGTTGAGCAGGCGCGCCCTCAGTTCGGGCGTGTCGACGTTTTCCTCGACGTGCAGGAAATTGATCCAGATGCGGTTGGTGAGCTCGCCCTGGTGGTAGAGGGCGCGCACCGAGTCGTGCGCCCGGTAGCGGTCGAAGCTCGCGGCGCCGTCGCTCGGGTCACCCACCAATGGGACGCTGAACGGGAAGCCGCCTTGGTCGAGATGCGTGGTGACGCCGATGCCCGCGGCGTAGCGCATCGCGTCCCGCAAACCCTGCTGCATCGAGTCGCGCGTCTGCATCTTGCGCAGAAGGAAAAGCGCCGTGGTGCAGGGCGTGGGGACGCCGAACGCGCCGCCGTCGACGAAGCCTTCATCCTGGCCTGCGACCGTGCCGACCGGCACGCCGTTCGCCATGAGGAACGCCTTGCCGAGCGCGTTGGTCGCTCCCGGGCCGCTAAAGCCTTCCATGATGAACACCGGGTGGTCGCGCACCGCCGCCGTCAGTTCGGCGAGCGTCGGGAAGCGAACCGCCTGGGGAGCGCGAAAGAATTGATTGCGGCTGAAGCCGCCGATCGACGTCACCCACTCGCCCGGCTGGATTTCTGCGGCCCGCGCGGCGAGCGTCGCGAGCGCCTCGCCGATGGAGTTGGCGTTCTCCAGGCGCGCGTCGCGTCCGGGACGCAGGCCCAGTAGCACGATGTGATTGTGGCTGTCGATTATCCCCGGCACCGCGGTGCGACCCTCAAGGTTGATCGCGCGCGTGCAGTCGCGTTCGTCCTCACCGCGACCCTCGCCCACGGCGGCGAATTTGCCGTTCTTGATCAGCACAGACGAGACGATCCAGTTGTTCGCGTCCATGGTGTGGATCTTGCCGTTGACCAGCCTGAGGCTCTGGCCATGCTTGCAGTCTTGGTCGTCGGCCCATACGGGCAGCGCCGCGATCGACGCAGCGAGTGCCGCGCAGGCGAACGACGCCCGCCGGAAAGTGATTTCCATATCTTTCTCCTCTAGAGAACTACGGTTTCGAATTGGCGCGGTACCCGGCGTTCCCTTTATCAGACTAGGGGCACGCCGGGGCGGGCGCGCCCTTACGCGCAACGCAGGTGACGGTCACAACTCGCTTCGTGCAATCCTGGTCACTGATTCTTCGAGTGATAAATCTTGCGAATTCCCCTAGAACACCCCGCACCCGCACGCCCCCCACACTCCCCCATCCGCAATAATCCCGGGCTGCGAAAACACCCGCGCAAGGTTCTGCGCTTCCCCAAGAGTCCGCTTGTAGTACTCGCCGTATTCCCTGACCGGCAGCCAGTCCTGCGCGACCGGCGGCAACGGCGGTGACAGCCGCGAATAGGGCCCGGCGCCGTAGACGACTTTCCCGCCCACCATGGTCATCAACGACTCGATGTCCTTGATCGCTTCCGCCGGGACGCCGAAGTAGTCCGCGGACAAGATCGCGAGGTCCGCGAACTTGCCGACTTCCAGAGTGCCCTTCTTCCCCTCCTCGCCCGACACCCACGCTCCGCCGTTCGTATACAGGCGTAGCGCCTCGGTGCGGTCGAGTAAATTCTTATCGCCCTGCAGCTTCGCCCCGCCTAAAGTCCTGCCGGTGACGAGCCAGTGCAGCCCGATCCACGGGTTGTAGCTCGTCGCGCGGTTCGCATCCGTCCCGCAGGCGAGCGGAATGCCCATCTCGCGGATGCGCGCGATGGGCGGCGCGTCGGCGGCGGCCCGCTCCCCGTATTTTTTCAGGAACGCCTCGCCGTCGAGCGACATGCGGTTCTGGATGTCGATCGAGCCGCCGAGCGCGGCGAGGCGCTCGAGCGTCCTCGGCTGCAGCCCTTCGCAGTGATCGAGCCCCCAGCGGAATTTCTTCAGCGGTATCTCGCGGTTCACCTGC